>JAYNJW010000030.1:11723-22752 GCA_038110535.1 Opitutia bacterium
ATTTCCAGTTGTGGCCAAGCTGACAACATTGTCACCATATTTAAAGATACCATTATTGCTCCATTGTTTAAGCTCCCAATTTTGAGTAGGCTCATAAATGTCGCTTCCTACCTGCACAAAGGTAGGAGTGTATTTGTTGCCAGCATTATCATTCAAAATTCCAGCAAATATGGAAACATCTGAGCCGTCATAGGAGGCAGGTGTAACATGTTCGGAGTTTGGCATAATGTAGCTCGATGTGGGTCTGCCTGTAGCATCACCAGTTCGATCTTCTCCTACATATTCAAAGTACTTCCCTTCTCCCATATAATCCTCGATGATTTTATTCAGGGATATATTGCGAGGCACATCACTCTGGGCTTTGATAAAAATAAAGCTACCCGGATCATTCCAATGTGCCTGGACCTTTAAAATGTCACCTTCGAGATAAGCAACTGCTTCACCGGTTGAATTAAATTTCAAGCTGTTATGATCATACTCATCGGCATCCGGATAGGCCTCAGAAAAGCCCTTACCAGACTTGTCAGCAATTCGTATCCAATTGGAATTAACCCCCGATGTGTCTTCAATTTTGGAACCTGAAACAACATCCTTAAGTGCCATGAAATAGCCAGCGGTGTCATCCGTTGGACCACGGCGAAAAACGACTTCACCCTTTTGGTAATCGCGAGTTGCAAAACCCGGGTTGGCATCAAGAATTCCGGCATCCTTGCTGAACTCACCAACGAGTTGACGGTATTCTCCTTGCGAGCCAGAATTGAGTTCTCCATCTGCTCCAAACTTTGATTTTAAATTCTCAAACAAGCCTACTCGAGAAATCTCAATTTTCTCTCCAAGACCATCATCGGAAGTAACAATTTTTAAGTTATTACGGTCTGGTCTGACTGATGCAAATAACGACACACCATTAAATTTTTGGACTCGCAGGGAATTCAATTCCTTTTGTAATTCATGAAATTCATGGTTGTAAGTCTCACGGTCCATATCATTTTTCGAAACATCGTTCCAAAAAGACTTGAGTTCTGACATCCGATCGATGATTTCGCCCGCTATTTTAAGAACGCTGTCCTGCATCTGTAGAAAAGAGATGCCATTTTGAGTGTTCATCATGGAAGCAGTTGCGCGACGGAGACTGCTTTGTAATTTCATTGCGACCGCTAGTCCGCCGGCATCATCGGAAGCAGAGGTTATACGGTTGCCACTTGATAACCGTTGAATGCTTTTGCTCAAACGGCTGCTTGCCCGCTTGAGATTGAGAGAGGCATTTGTCGATGCCAGGTTTGAATTTATTGTTATACTCATGATAGTCCTCCTTGACTGTAAAGAGCTTCATCCTTGAAGCTTGTTCCGAGTTTTTTGGAAGGGTTTCGAGTCCCTTGTCGCTGACCTCCTTGTCGTCGACACCATGAATAGTCGCCCTCTTATTTGAACACTTTAGAAAAAATCTTCTTTTTTTTAAATATTCCGAATTAAAATTTCGTATAGCACTGAAATTCAATGTTTTAAAAAATAATAAAAATTAAAATTTTTTTTCAAATTTCACAAATTTTGATAAAAATTTCATCCCGAGGATGAAATTTCAAATAGTATTTGAATCGCGATTTGGCATTGATGTAATTGGATTAGAATGTAATCATTTCAGCATGCCCAAAGTATTGGCAGATAAGGAAGAAGTTGTGTTCCAGGAGGGCATTCCCACCGACCCTGGTCAAATCTACCAACTTCTTATGGCTGCGTTTGCTGAACAAAAACGCTCTGTTGTAAAGTACCTAGTAGACGGCAAGGATACATTACAGACTGGAGAATTCCCTGAAGCTTTCGATATAATCGAAGCAGAAAGTTTGTCGCATGACGAGATCAGTCTCCGTCTATCAATTGATTTTATTAACCAGATGAACACCCTCGAGACATCGATTTCTGCTTATCTAATCAATGTACTAACTACTTCCTGGTCCGATGTGTTTAATCAGATGGATGCATTTATTAAAAAGATTCAACCTTTTGCAGACCTTATCGATCACATTAGCCCCTATGTGCAATCCTATGAACCGCCTTGGAAAAACGAGATCGAAGAAATTGCTAAATCACAAGCCGAATGTCTTGGTCAAATTCTTTTGGCCTTTGAAAATTCTGATCCTGCTGGTTTATCTGAAGAATTAGAATTCTCCTTTCTCCCACTTTATGCCACAACAATTAACTTATTTAGTCAGAAAATTATTCCGTTTTTAAAAGAAGCAACCGATCAACAAACGGACCAGGAGGTTGCCAGTGCTTGAGTCTAATCTAAACTTATTAAGGAATCGTTTCCCTGAAGTCTTGAAAAGGATTTTATCTTGCCCAAATCAAGACCCAATACACTTCAAATATCAAGGTAATCAACTATTTACCATCCGAAAGGATAAGATCTTCCCTACCTATGGTACTCAAAATAAGGAAGATTTAATCAATAAATGGTTCTCAAACCTATCTCTCAAGAAAGAATCTCTTTATGCGTTGACCGGCTTTGGCGATGGTTCTCATATTCGCCAATTCATTCAAAACACTGCTGGGGGAAATTATTTGTTCGTTACTGAAAAGGACCCCTGTTTGCTCAAGGAGACATTTTCTCGAATCGATTGCTCAGATTTCTTAGCAAATGACCGTTTTTTATTGGGTACAGGAGACTGTGACGATGCCTTTTTTAAGGACTTACAAGCTGCGGCCATGCTTGGGCTTTCTGATGTAAGCGGACTCATATTTTCACCGCTACACTCGGTAGATGAAGGTTATTATGACAATTCTCGTAATGAAATGATTCGTCAATACCTAGTTGTAAGACCCCTGATTGAGGTGAATTTGCGCACAGGTATAAACTTACAGGAAAATACCTTCGAAAACATGCCACACATGGCTACATCTCCTGATGTCGGGGAACTGGCGAACCAGTTTGAGGATCTTCCATTTATTTTAGTCGGTGCCGGACCATCATTGGATGACTCAATTGATTTTCTTAAAAGTATCCAAGATAAGGCAATTATAGTAACGAGCAACAGTCCGTACAGAAAATTGATCAACTCTGGCATAAGACCTCATCTCGTTGTTACTGCAGACCCACTTGCCCCAACTCTAGCAGGTTTTCGAAATGTTTTCTTGGACGATGTCCCACTCGCATGTCCCTTCAGTGCATACCCTGAAATTGTCCGGCGCTTCTCTGGCAGAATCTTATCATGGGTAACATTTAGTCCGATCGTAGATACTTTAAAAGAGTACATGGGAGAAAAACCTGGCACTCCCATTATGGAGCAAGGCACTGTATCTGGATGCGTGCTTGATCTCTCCAGGCTTTTGGGTTGTAAAAAAGTTATCTTTGTCGGCCAAGACATGTGCGTGCGAGCAGATGGAAAATACTACACGGATGACTCGGCATATGCTGACTCAGGTAGCCACTTCACAAACAAAATGGATGGTCACAAATTACCTGGAAATACATTGCCTGAAGTTGTCGTTGAAGGTAGGCTATTTGTATACCTTAAAACTTTTGAAAAGTTTATATCTGAAAACCCTAATGTTACCTATAAAAACATTGCCAAGACTGGGGTTAAAATTAAAGGTGCAGACTATATAGAATATAGTGCTGCCTTAGATTGGATTGGTTCTGATTCTTCAAGCAGTATTTTTTCCAACAAAATCACCTCCCTTCTTGCACATAAAAAGAAGGAACCTTGCCTAGTCGATGCATTCTCTGGACTTCGTAATTTTTTGGAAAAGCTTTTGCATGAAACCTTGTCTTTAGCAATAAAAACCGAATTGCTTCCAGCAAAATACTCAGGCACTAACTATTCAGAGAATAAAGCTATTACAGAACTTCTAAGGCTATCAGGCAGGGTCAACAAATTGGTCGATGAAAATCCTCAATTTTGGCACATTCTTTTAGACGGAAAAACAAAAGCTGAACTTGCTATATATAAGCGTGTAATTCGAGACATAAATTTTGCCAATAAAAATTGGGCTTTAATCCAAAAGAATAAAGAGTATTTCTGGGCACTCGCCGAGGGCTGCCATTGGTTACTCAACCTTATGGATGAAAAAATATACCCCAAAGAGGCAAGGAATCAGTTGGAGAGTGCGTTCTCGTAAGGATGCTTATCCTCGTGGCACAGAAGTTGCTTAACTCGCACATGTGAGTAAGCATTTTATTACCATCCATGAGGCCTTACACGGCTTCTTTGCGCAAACGTAATCATGGGTTCTGATCTGAGATTAACAGGGCTTGCTTCAGGCATGGATTGGCAGCCTATTGTGGATAAGTTGCTCGAGCTTGAGGCAATACCCAAGAAAAGGTTGGAAAGTCAAAAGGCTGAAAATAAAGCAAAAGTTTCGGATCTCGGCGTACTGAAGAGCCAACTCGATTCCTTAAAAAGTGCGGCGTCTAGTTTGCAGAATGAATCCCTTTTTAACGCTCGTTCCGTGCGCATCAAAACGCCAAACTCAGGATTATCTGCAAGTGCTTCCACAGGTGCACTAACTGGGGAATTCAAAATAAAAGTTGAAACGCTGGCCACATCAACTGAAATTTCGTCTAAAAACCGTACAAGTTATCGATTAGCTAATTCGATCGATCTGAACGACAAGTTGAGCGATTTATCTCTCCACGCCCCCATCACTCCTGGCACCTTCACAATTTCCGGAAAAACATACAATATCAGTTCTACTGACATAACATTGCAGGAACTGATGGACCAAATTAACGCAACCGTTAGCGGGGTTGCAGGGGTGAACCCGGAGGGAGATTCGACTGGAGTAACCATATCCTACGACTCATCCTCGGACAAAATGGTCCTTGCTTCTGGTGTTTCCCAAGCGGACTCTTCCAACCTTCTGGTCCTAGGATCAACCACAGACACATCTAATTTCCTGCAATCCATGAAGTTTTTTGGTCAGCCTGAATCAGGGGATATTTTCAGCCAATATTCTCTCGGGTCAATTGATATGACCGTTTCTCTGGCCAACGCTAATTTTGCAACTGCTTTCTCAGGATTAACCTCTGGGCTTGGCAACTTCTTCATTGGTGAAGGAGAGGGAGCTGTACGAATTGATTACGATATTAACAACGATTCTCTTGCTGATGTGATTGATCGCGTCAACGACTCCAGTGCTAATGTTTTTATGTATTATGATCCGGTAGGAGACCGTTTTGTGGTCAGAAATGACCGGACTGGCACTCTCGGAGTAGTCATGCACGAGAGTGAAGACTGGGATACTATTTCCAGTGCGAACAAAGGTTCGGGAAACATCTTAGCACTAATGGGTCTTGCCGCCCCCAAAGGCATATCGGAGGAATATGATGCAGCCAATCTAAGCAACTACCAAAAAGGTGACTTAGTTGCTATCTCTGGAGATGGCACATACTGGCAAGCATTGCAGGACTCGCCCACTGAAGACCCTACATCTGATAGCGATGAATGGCTACAGGTAATCGAAGGTGTAGTTCGCTCCATGAGTTCTGAAATTGGTTCCAATTCTTCGATTCGAGTCAATGATGGCGATCTCGTCTACAGCAACAAGACAGACTTCTCTGCAGCTGAGCATGGATTTGAGGGTATATCTTTTGATATTGCCCAAGTATCTTTAGGAGCCACCATTTCTTTTCAAGTAAGTAAAGATGCATCAGCAGCTAAAAGTGCTATCGATAAACTGGTGGAAGAATTCAATGATGCCCAGGATTACATATCAAGTTTGACTACGGTTAATCAGAACGGAGATGAAGTAACTTCGAGCAGATTTACCGGCAATCAGGAAATTAGCCGATTGGGGAGCGAGTTAAGAAGGCAGTTTTTCGGAAATTCCACCCCGCACTCAGAAAGTGGAACCACCTTGGATAATTCCAATTTAACGGTCAGTTCGAATAATGCCTCCAATGATGAAATAAATGGCATCGCAACGCAATTGGGTCTGGATGGCTCGGATGATGGCTATGTGATTAAGGTTCTCAATCAAGTTCCATCTGGAGAAGTCGCTTATTTTGAGTGGGATGGTTCATCATGGAATAGTGTCAGTCCATCGTTCAGCACCTATCGGATGACCAATATAGGTTTGGATTTTAGCGTAGGTTCAAACAACATAAAAGTGAAAGATTCCTCTTTGTTAATGGAAGAGTTGGAAAAAAACCCAGAAAGAGTGTTTGCGCTTTTTAGCGAACCGTTGGTTGAAGATTCCTATGATTCAATAACCGAGACAAATCGTGATTTTCAGGGTATTACTCAATCTCTTACTGAGTACATCAATAACTTTCTTACTGGAGATAGCGAGACAGGTTACAAGGGTGCATACCAAGCCTTTCTTGACAGTATTGAGAGCCAGAATGAAAGAATTGATGAGAAAATTATCAACATCGATAAATACTTGGAATCACGCGAAAAAATTCTCAGCGAAGGTTTTATGCGGATGGAAGAAATGCAGTCAAAGATGGATTCTCAAATGCAAACCCTGGAAGGGGCATTTAATAACAATAAGAAGAAATAACAAATGAAGAACCTTGCCGCAACCTCTCTAGCCCTTTTCGTTTTTCTTTGCAGTAGTTGTCGAAAATTCGAACAAGAAAAAATAGTCGCCGAGGCAGAACCTTATGTTCCCAGAAACCTATACCCAGTGGAACGTTTACCAACTTATTTTAATCGTGTAGCGGTTCTGCCAAACTTCCACAGTGATTCGGCTGCTTCAATCCTGAGTTACAGTGACGATATCTTTTTGAATGAATTATCCAAAGTAGGTCTTTTTGAAGTTGTCCCCGTATCAACCGATTTCTGCAGGAAGCACTTCGGCAAGGATCGCATAAGCTCGTCTGAGTCATTACCTGATAATTTCTTGCCTCTGTTGATAGAAGAATTTGGAGCAAATGGAGTGATGTTTCTAGATCTTCACTCTTTTAACCCTTACCGCCCAATTTCACTAGGTGTGAGATCTAAATTAGTTGATTTAAAGTCAGGTGAATTTATGTGGGCTATTGATGAGTCAATTGATGCAGGTGATGCCTCAGTCATGGTTACTGCCAATGCCTATCATAGAAGCAAACATGTACAGGCAATTTCGAAAGAAACAAGTAATAGCATACTCCAATCGCCCAGGCTTTTCTGTAAGTTTGCTGCCTTTACTCTGTTTGAAACTCTGCCAAGCCGTTAATCATTATCTATTTGCATTATTTCCTTAAGTGGCACAAATTAAGCTTTAAATATTGAAATGGAAGGTATAAACGCAGGTAACATTATCAGAAATTCAGCCAATCAGGTTGCTTCTCAGAATAATGTAGCCCCATCAGGCGGTATTCCCCCAACCTCCAACGCTGTTGACTCATCCCAGACAGTACAAGCTGACCTCACCGGTATTTCTCTCATCTCTGCTCAGGTTAAACAATCATCTCCTGAATTGAGACAGGATATGATTGATCGGGCAAAAGCTTTGGTTAATGATCCTAATTGGCTTAATGATAGCAATTTAGACCTGTTGGCTGACAAAATTGGTGCAGTAGAAAAAATCTAGCATATTTTGATGCAGTCTTACGAGAAAGTTGCCAAGTCATACAAAGCTCAGTCCGTACAGACAGCAAGTCCAGGCAAGCTTGTCCTGATGCTCTTTGATGGCTATTTGCGCTTCACTGCCGCAGCCAAGAAATCGTGGGAAGAAGACGATATTGTAAAGAAAAACGAAGGGATTAATAATAATCTTATTCGGGCTCAAAACATTGTTACCGAATTGCAATCTTCCCTAGATATGTCAGTCCCTGGGGATTTACCGGGCACTCTCTACCGGTTGTACGACTATGTGCTTACCAATCTTCAGCAGGCCAACTTATCCAAGGAGATTACCAAAGTAGACGAAGCGGACAAAGTTATTTCTGAATTACGGGAAGCTTGGGCAGAAATGCTCACTCAAAATCCTGAAAATCTCTCAAGCGGCGGTTCTCAGCCCGGATCAATTTCACTGCAGGCATAACAGTCTTATGAGTGAATTTTCTTATGAAAAATTGCTCGATGCATTGGACCTGCACCACAATATTTTGCATGCCGAAAAACAGGCAATTGCCGCTCGTGATCTTAATACAATAGAAAATATTCTAATCCAAAAAGACAAGAGCCTCGACCTGCTTCTCTTGGCTAAAGATGGGCTTGGGTCTAGTTATCCAGCTCATGTCCAATCACGTATTTCTTATGTTCTCAGTCTTCAGGAAACAAATATGCAAAATTTTAGAAAACTTCACATACAAGACGAAAAGTCATCTGATTCGAGCGAGAACTCCAATCCCTTATTCCGTAGGCTTAAAAAGGCATATTCACGATAATTTTCTGCGGCTTTTAAATTTCAGCACAGTGTAAGCTGGCTTACTAGCTTGCTGTTTTCCAAGGTTAGTATAATTTCTTTTTTTTGGATATTTATGAAACCTAGGAGTCTCTTTGAAAAAGTGTGGGATGCCCACACCGTAAACATTCTAAGTAATGGTCAAACCCAGTTGTTTGTTGGAAGACATTTGATCCATGAGGTAACCAGCCCTCAAGCATTTGGCATGCTACGCGAAAAAGGTTTGCCCGTTCGCTATCCGGAACGAACTTTTGCCACTGTAGACCATATTGTGCCCACCAATGAGTCTGCTGAACCATACTCGGATCCCCTCGCGGATGCGATGATTAAGGAATTACGAAAAAATTGTGAGGAATTTGGTGTTACCTTTTTTGATGTCTCAACCGGAAAGCAAGGTATCGTTCATGTGGTTGGTCCAGAACAGGGACTGACTCAACCAGGTATGACCATTGCCTGTGGGGATTCTCATACTTCCACTCATGGTGCATTCGGTGCGATTGCTTTTGGGATTGGCACATCTCAAGTCCGCGACCTGCTAGCCACCCAAACCATGGCACTTGGCAAACTTAAAGTTCGCAGGATTGAAGTGAACGGCAATCTAGCCCCAGGGGTTTATGCCAAGGATGTCATTTTGCATATAATTCGCAAACTTGGAGTAAACGGCGGTACCGGGTATGCATACGAGTATGCTGGTGAAGTGTTCGACCGTTTTTCCATGGAGGAGCGCATGACGGTTTGTAATATGTCCATTGAAGGAGGTGCACGGGTCGGGTATGTAAATCCTGACGATACTACCTTTGGGTACATTAAGGGTCGTCCCTATGCACCAAAAGCTGAGGACTGGGATAAAGCAGTCGAAACTTGGCGTTCCTTTGCATCAGACAACGGATGTGATTACGACGATATTGTCCTGATTGATGCGTCAGATATTCCGCCTACAGTCACTTGGGGAATTAACCCTGGTCAAGCAATTGGTGTAAATGAGCCTATTCCTTCTCCAGACACGGTTCCTCCAGATGATCGCGGGGGCACGATTGAAGCCTTGGAATACATGAAGCTGATTCCCGGTTCTCCACTTGAAGGCACACCTATTGATGTCGCCTTTCTTGGATCATGCACCAACGGCAGGCTCTCGGACCTGGAAGAAGTCGCTAGGCATCTCAACGGGCACAAGGTAAAGGATGGGATTCATGCAATCGTGGTACCTGGTTCTCAGATTGTCAGCCAAATGGCGGTGGAGAAAGGATTGGATAAAATTTTCACAGACGCAGGTTTTGAATGGCGAGGAGCTGGATGTTCCATGTGCCTGGCGATGAACCCAGA
This sequence comes from Opitutia bacterium, assembly GCA_038110535.1. Taxonomy (GTDB): domain Bacteria; phylum Verrucomicrobiota; class Verrucomicrobiia; order Opitutales; family Seribacteraceae; genus Chordibacter. The sequence continues at coordinate 21,378 of JAYNJW010000030.1, forward strand.
CAAGCTCATCGGAGATCAATTATGTGCAAGCTCCAGCAACCGAAACTTCAAGGGCAGACAGGGAAGCCCAACTGGGCGAACCATGCTGATGAGTCCTGTAATGGTTGCTGCAGCAGCAGTTACCGGAAAAGTTTCGGACGCACGCAAAGTCTTTCAAAACTAACTTTTTCAAAACAGTAAAATCATGGCACTTGCAAAAATCAAACAAGTTAGTGGCTCTGCGGTTTATGTTCCCGGAGATGACATTGATACCGACCGAATCATACCCGCCCGTTTCATGAAATGTGTAACCTTTGATGGGCTAGGGGAGTATCTTTTTTACGATGTACGTTATGATGATCAGGGAAACAAGAAGGATCATTCGCTAAATGACGAACGCTTTACAGGATCCTCCATCATGCTCTCAGGCAAAAATTTCGGATGCGGAAGTTCCCGCGAACATGCCCCTCAGTCACTCTATCGAGCAGGATATCGTGCAATTATTGCGGGAAATTTTGCCGAAATATTTTTTGGCAATTCGATCAACCTTGGAATTCCCTGCGTCTCCATGGATGCGGAAAACCGAGCCACTCTTGCTCAGTGGATTGAAACAAATGCCGGGTGTGAAGTCATCGTTGATGTAGATTCTCTCCAAGTAAGAGCAGGGGGCTTGGAACTGCCTTGTGATATGCGTCCAGGGGCACGGGATTCCTTATTGAATGGGGCATGGGATCCATTGGACGAGTTGTTATCTGCAAATACAGATGTTGACCAAGTCGCTCAAAAGCTTGCTTATGTGTAAAAGCCTAACAATCAGGACCAATCACAAGCTCCTGATCCTTTTTCTTACTTCTCTCAGTTTCCTACTTTGTGGATGTTTGCCGGAAAGTCCTGATCGAATCGAACCCAATGCTTTTTTTGAGGAGTTATCCAATCAAAACATTTTCCCCAAACCTCTCAATCCCGTAAATTTTCCTGAACTTAAAAATTTCGCAACCGGTTATCCACTGCTAGGCGTCTACCAATCTAATCAAATAGAGTGGGCTCTGTTTGACCTCCCACTTTCTTATGATTTTGAAACCACGCTATCGCATGTATCGAATCAGAACTTACACATTGTGGCGGAGAAACAAATCCCTCTGTCTCTTTCTGAGCCTTTAAAAATTCTTTCTCCGCAGATAGGATATAAACAATTAGGAATATTTGCTTATCCACTTGGCATATGTTTGGTTTTTTCAATTTTCATAACATTGGAACGCCTTTTTTCGCTTAGACGGGGGATAACTTTCCCCCGAAAAGTTGAAAAAGCACTCCTTGTTGGTGAATTTCCCAACAAGAAGTGGAAGCGAGGCTCAGCCGCCGAAAGAATTGTTCATGTTTCAGTCCATGAAAGAGC
>JAYNJW010000031.1:0-19392 GCA_038110535.1 Opitutia bacterium
AGAGCGTGTGCATGATTCTATTTCCAATCTCGCAGGCAGGTTGCGCCAAAAGCAAGAAACTACCTGAATCCTAATATTTTCTGTCCATCACCTAAGTTTTCCTCGAATTGAACCGAGGGAAACATTCAGTTTATTATAAAAATTGAGTAAGCCTTTTTGTGCATTTAGGGTTCTAAGCCCAAAAGCAAAAAGAAGAATGATTCTTCTTTTTCCAGTTATTCTCATCGGCATATTTTTGGAAACCTTGAGCGTGGGAATGGTAGTTCCTGCACTTGGAATTTTGATGAGTGAATCATATTTTGAAGAAATTCCCGCCCTGCTACCTTACCTCGCATATCTTGGTCATCCAACTCACCAGGAGCTTATTATTATCGGGCTTTCGGCATTGGCCGGTTCTTTTCTTCTGAAAAATTTATTTCTCTTTTTTCAGATCCATTGTCAGGGGACATTTGTTTACAGTGCACAGAGAGAAATCGCACTTGAGCTCTTCAGAAACTATTTACATAGGGGCTATCTTTTTCATCTTCAAACGAACAGTGCTACCTTAATTCGTAATTTAACCAGTGAGGTGATCTCTTACTGCAGTTTTTTTCTTATGCCATTTTTAAACCTTCTTACTGAAGGGTTGGTCATCTTAGCAATATTGAGTTTAATCTTATGGGTAGAGCCCAAGGGCACCATGGTGTTAGCATTAATTTTGGGAATTTTAATTTTTGTATTCGTCAGAACAACCAACAAGGTAGTGGGCAGGTGGGGAAAAAAAAGAATTGAGGCAGAAGAGCAAAAAATAAAGCATTTGCAACAAGGCTTTGGAGGAATCAAAGAAATTTTACTAACGGGTAAAATTGAGCATTTTCTTAGAAGGTATCATCGACCAAATCAAGTATCTGGATTAATGAATAAGCGGGAGTATATTTTCCAATATGTTCCCAAACTCGGGGTTGAGGTAATCGCAATTTTTGGATTAGTATGTATGTGCTTCTTTATGGTCATGCAGGGCAAACCACATCAAGAGGTGACGCATATGCTTGGGCTAATGGCAACTGCTGGCTTCCGGATGATTCCGAGTTTCAGCAGGATTCTAAATAACCTACAATCGATTCGATATGGATGGTCAAGCGTGGATACTTTGGCTAAGGAATTCGGAGATTATCCAGATGATTACAGAAGCCATCAATCTAAGACTGACAATATTCCGGAAGATGCTGAGCTGTCCTTTTTGAAGGAGGTTGAGTTAGCTAATATTTCCTTCTCCTACCCCGAAAGTAGTACGGATATTGTGAGCCGTATTAATCTGACTATTCCCAAGGGGGCAGTTGTAGGTATGGATGGAGAAAGTGGTTCAGGAAAAAGCACGATTATTAATTTACTGCTAGGATTAATTGAGCCAAGTGATGGAGTGCTTAAGGTCGATGGACAAAAACTGGTGGGTGCCAAAATTAATCAGTGGCAAAAAATGATAGGGTATGTGCCGCAGGAAATATACCTGCTTGATGATACGATTCGCAGAAATATCGCTTTTGGCTTCGATGACTCCGATGTAAATGATGATCGTGTTTTAGAGGTATTAAAAATTGCCCGGTTGGATGGTTTGATAGAAAAGACCAAAGATGGCTTAGAATTACTACTTGGTGAAAGAGGGACGAGACTGAGTGGCGGGCAACGGCAAAGAATTGGCATTGCCAGAGCTTTATACCACGATCCTGAGATCATTATCCTTGATGAAGCGACAAGTGCCCTAGATCAAAAAACGGAAAATGAAATACTTGCCACCTTTGAGCCAATGATTGGCAAAAAAACATTTCTAATCGTCGCTCATCGACAAACCTCTTTGGAGATGTGTTCTAAGGTGTACCATCTTCGAGATGGTAAGTTGCTAAGCTAATGATTTTTTGCATATTGTCCGTGACCATTTGATTTTAAACCGCTAATAAACTTAGGCTTATGGAAATAGATGGTGCAAAAATTTTAGTTGTTGGAGGTGCTGGTTTTATTGGTAGCTTCGTCGTTTCGGAATTGCTCAAAACTAAAGTAGCTCAGGTAGTCGTATACGATAACTTCGCCCGTGGCAAAGAAAGCAATTTATCGAAAAGCCTGCAAGATCCACGCTGTCAGATTTATCCTAATGGTGGAGATGTCCGAGATATCGATACGCTCAACGATGCGATGCAAGGATGTGATGGGGTTATTCATCTTGCTGCGATGTGGCTGTTGCACTGTAAGGATTTTCCGAGAACGGCATTTCATGTAAATATAGAAGGAACATTTAATGTTTTGGAGGCTTGCGTGAAAAGTAAAGTAAAACGCCTAGTCTATTCCTCTTCAGCTTCGGTTTACGGGGATGCTGCCGAAGTGCCGATGACCGAGAACCATCCATTCAATAACAAAAACTTCTATGGAGCGACCAAGATAGCGGGCGAGGCGATGTGCCGGGCCTATTACGACCGGTATGGACTCAGTTATGTGGGGCTGAGATATATGAATGTTTATGGTCCCCACCAAGACCAAACTGCCGCTTATACAGGAGTAATCCCAATCATGCTCAATAAAATTGATGCCAATGAAGCACCAACCATTAACGGGGACGGTACCCAGGCCTATGATTTTATCGATGTGGAAGATGTGGCACGTTGTAATGTTTGTGCATTGGAAGCCGAGGTGACGGACGAGTTTTACAATGTGGGCACCGGTGTGCAGACAAGCATTAAAGAGCTTTGCGATACCATATTGGATCTTAAGGATTCTGATTTAAAGGTTACCTACAATCCATATAGTGAGGACGATGCCAGACGGCTTGTGCAAAACCGTATCGGATGTCCCCAAAAAGCAGCCACCGACCTTGGCTTTAGTTATCAATATGATTTGAGAACGGGCCTTCAGCGTTTGATCGACTGGAGAAAATCTAACGGTCCACATTAAGATTGAATATACCAATCGCTAGAACAAGTCTTCTAGACGCGGAAATTAATTCTGTCTTAGAACCTTTGCGGTCTGGTTGGCTTGTTCAAGGTGCAAAAGTCCGTGAGTTTGAGGAGAAATGGTCGGCTTTTACAGGCGCTCCTCATTCAATAGCGGTCACATCTTGTACCAGTGCACTACATCTTTCTTTGATTGGCCTCGGCTTTGGTCCTGGAGACGAAGCTATTGTTCCAGCATTTACTTGGATTTCAACCGCTAATGTGATTGAGCATCTTGGCGGAAAAGTAATTTTCTGCGATATTGACTTAAGCACCTTCAATATAAAAACTGATCAAATTGAGTCCAAGATTTCACCGAGGACGAAAGCAATCCTTCCCGTTCATTTATTTGGTCCGCCGGCAGACTTAGATGATCTTTCAACTCTGGCTAAAAAGTACAATCTTATTGTGGTCGAGGATGCAGCCTGTGGGTTTGGCTCGGTCTACAAAGGTCAACATGTTGGAACTTTTGGAGATACTGGTTGCTTTAGTTTTCATCCCAGAAAAGCAATAACCACGGGCGAGGGTGGAATGATTACAACCAAGGATGCCAAATTGGCTGATAAACTAAGACGGTTGCGAGATCATGGTGCGGCCATGACGGACCTGCAAAGACATCTAGGTTCAAAGCCTTACCTGCTGTCTGATCATCCAGATGCAGGTTACAACCAAAGAATGACAGATATTCAAGCAGTTCTTGGTTCATCACAGATGGAAAGAGCTCAAGAAATAGTTTCCGAGAGAAGAAAATTGGCGAAAAAATATGACGATGCTTTTGCGTCGGTTGAATGGTTGCAAACACCCAGTCATATATCCGGATGTAGCCATGGATATCAGAGCTATCCATGCTTGTTTAGGGCCAGCGAAATCAACGCTTCTTTAATAACTCCTATCAATGAATCGAGGAATGCATGGATGGATGAACTGCAAAATATGGGTATATCTACGAGACCTGCCACTCATGCGGTACATATGCTCTCTTATTACAGGAAAAAATACCTGCTTGATCCCGAAAATTTTCCAAATGCTTATGCTGCGGACCAGTGCAGCATTTCACTTCCTTTGTTTCATGGAATGACGGAAGACGAGCAAAATTTTGTAATTGAAAAAGTATTGAACTCTAAACACCTGAGCTGATGTGTGGAATTGTTGGTCAGATAAACTTTGATGGTAGTCCGGTTTGTCCGGTTCTCTTAAAGAAGATGACGGATGTTATTTCTCATCGCGGACCCGATGGGGAAGGGCACTGGATAGAGGGTAATATCGGATTGGGTCATAGAAGACTTTCAATAATCGATCTGTCTCCAGCTGGAAATCAACCAATGGTTTCTGCCGATCAACGATTTGTACTTTCCTACAATGGAGAAATTTACAATTTCAAGGAGTTACGAGAGGAATTGAAAGAGAAATCTTATTCTTTTCGTTCCCATACTGACTCAGAAGTTGTTATGAACGCACTCGCAGAATGGGGATCGGATGCCTTGCTTAAATTCAACGGTATGTTCGCTCTGGCTTTTTGGGATCGGAAAGAAAAGAGACTGCTGATTGCCAGAGACCGTTATGGGATTAAGCCCCTCTATTATCATTATAACCAAACATCGTTCACCTTTGCTTCCGAGCAAAAAGCGATACTTGAAGATTCCTCGATCCACCGGAGGATCAATAAGAGAGCCCTGCTGGAATACTTCACTTTTCAAAATATTTTTACTGACCAAACATTAACTGAAGGGGTTCATACTCTACCTCCGGGGCATTTTGCATGGGTCGATCCCTCCCAAAAGCAATCCACGCTTCCCAAAAAAGCTTATTGGGATTTTCGCTTTCAAGAACCAGATAAACCTACAGATGAAAGGGAGTATAGCGAGGAACTGGATCGTTTGTTTAGGCAGGCAGTACAGAGACAATTGGTTGGCGATGTTGAGCTTGGAGCATATTTAAGCGGGGGGATGGATTCTGGTTCGATTACGGCAATTGCCGCCCAATCCTTTCCCTACCTGAAATCCTTTACTTGTGGGTTTGATTTGAGTTCTGCATCTGGATTGGAGGCTTGTTTTGATGAAAGAAGGGTGGCGGAGTCACTCTCCTATGAATTTAAGACAGAACATTATGAAGTGGTTTTAAAATCTGGAGATATGGAACGATGCCTGCCCTCCTTAGTCTGGCATTTGGAAGAGCCAAGGGTCGGGCAAAGCTACCCTAATTTCTATGCTTCTAAACTTGCCAGTAAATTTGTTAAGGTAGTGTTGTCAGGAGCGGGAGGTGATGAATTATTTGCCGGTTATCCGTGGCGGTATTTTCGTATCTCTAATAGTGAGAACTTTGAGTCTTACATCGATAAGTACTATCTTTATTGGCAGCGCTTAGTCAGTAATTCCGAACTTAAGAAAATATTTTCTCCCATATCCAATGAGGTGGGGGATGTATGGACGCGTGATATATTCAGGGATGTTTTTCTTACCCACGACCAATCCCTTGAATCTCCGGAAGACTACATCAATCATTCTCTTTATTTTGAATCCAAGACTTTTCTTCATGGTCTTCTCACGGTTGAGGACAAATTGAGCATGGCTCATGGCTTGGAAAACAGGGTTCCCTTTCTTGACAATGATCTCGTTGACTTTGCTATGAAATGCCCAGTTTCTTTGAAACTTAAAAACTTTGAAGCAGGGATCCGTCTGGATGAAAATGTAGTTGGAGACAAACAAGCTCAATATTTTAGGCAAACCCAAGACGGTAAACAGATATTACGAAAAGTAATGGAAAAGATCATTCCCTCCGAGATCACGGATGCAAAAAAACAAGGCTTTTCTGGACCTGATGCGAGTTGGTTTAAAGGAGACAGTATAGAGTTTGTAAAGCAGAAGCTTTTTTCTGATGACACCCGAATTTATTCTCTCTTGGATCGGCAATCAGTGCAGAATCTTGTTCATGAACACCTCAATGGTAAGATAAACCGAAGGCTCTTGATTTGGTCCTTATTAAACCTAGAAGTGATTCTTGAAACTGAAATGGTTACACTATGATCAATCGAGACGAAGCCTATTCCTTGTGGGAAAAAATTACGGGAAGTACATTTCATCCTGAGAAGTTGGAAAACTTTATGACTTTAGCGGCTTTCGGGACTGCGGATTCTGAGAAACAAACAAACGAGGTTTTTAGTGATAAGTGGGGAGAGTACGAACAATCAAAAAACAAGGAAACCTGGTACCAGATGCAAAGGGACTGGTACCTTAAACTTTATGGGTTTTCTACAGTGGATGATTTATCTAATTTTCTAAATTCCCAAGAGGTCATTTTCGATGCAGGTTGTGGTTTAGGGTACAAAACAGCATGGTTTGCTTCCTTAGCTCCAGATTCGCTGGTCATTGGTATTGATTTTTCAGATGCGGTTAGAATTGCAGCCCGAAATTACCAAACAGTTCCCAATATGCTTTTTGCTCAGGGGGATATAGCCGATACCCCTTTTGCAAGTGATTCGATCAATTATGTAAGTTGTGATCAAGTAATCATGCACACCGAGGATCCGGATAAAACCTTTCGTGAGTTGGTTCGAATAACAGAACCTCAAAGAGGTGAATTTGCCTGTTATTTTTACGCCCAAAAAGCCTTACCCAGAGAGTTACTCGATGAGCATTTCCGCTCGGCTTGTAAAAAAATGAGCCGAGAGGAACTGTGGGAAATGTCCAAGCAGCTTACTGTCCTTGGAAAAAACCTCAGCGAACTCAATCAGTCCGTTGAGATTCCAGATATCCCGGCCCTTGGCATTGAGGGAGGGACCTATGATTTACAGAGGTTTATTTATTGGAATCTTTTAAAATGTTTCTGGAATGAGGAATTGGGCGAGGAGACCTCAGTTGTGACGAATTATGATTGGTACAGCCCAAGCAATGCGAGGAGATATTCCGAAAATGAAATCCAGCAACTCATTGAGGAAAATTCAATGGCAACGAGGTATTTTCATAAGGAGGAAGCCTGTTACAGCGGCCGGTTTGCTAAACTTTCTGTTAATGATTAAGGGCACCGACAAGGAACAACTTGGTCCTCTGGAGGATCTTTACCAAAAAATAAAAAAAATTTGGTCGGTTCTTCGCAGCCAGAAAAACCGTCAATGGAATCGTACGCTTCCTTTTGGTGAATATTTTGTTGATCGTTGGGAAAAAGCCAGTGATTTAGGCTTTGGCAAAGGTACGAGTATTTACGACTCCGCGGTTGTCATCGGAGAGGTCCAGGTAGGTGAAAATACCTGGATTGGGCCAAATGTTATCCTTGATGGGTCGGGAGGATTAGTCGTTGGAGATTGGTGCTCAATCGCTGCGGGTGTACAAATTTATTCCCATGATTCAGTAAACTGGGCCGTCAGTGGGGGCACCGAAAAAATAGAAAGAATGCCCACCAGGATTGGTTCACGATGCTATTTAGGTCCCAATGTTATCGTAGCAAAGGGAGTAACCATTGGAGATGGAACAAAGATTGGAGCAAATAGCGTGGTGCTCAATGATATTCCTCCAAACTCCAAGGCTTTTGGTAACCCCTGTAAAATTTCTTAAGGATTTCTTTTCGTCTGCACAATTTATTGAACGAGGATATTTCTAAGGAAAATCTTCAAATATGTTCTCGTTGCATTTATGACGAGCGGGTTTCAGCCATCTGTTTTGATAAGGAAGGGGTATGCAATTACTGCAAACAAATTGATGAACTTTGTGAGATTTATGGTACCGGTCAACCCAAAGGACAAGAAAACCTCAGCAAAATTTTTCAGGAAATAAAACGGAGTGGAAAAGGGAAAAAGTACGATTGTGTGGTTGGGGTTAGTGGCGGTACGGATTCTTCTTACATGCTTACTTTGGCAAAGAAAGAAGGCTTGCGACCTCTGGCTGTACACTACGACAATACATGGAACACATCGACTGCGACCCAAAATATCCGCAAGGTGCTGGAAGGGTTGGGAGTTGATCTCTACACTCATGTGGTAGACAACAAAGAGGCCGATGACATCTTCCGCTCCTTTTTTCTTGCTGGTGTGGCTGAGATTGAAGCTGCGACTGATTTGGCTCTTGCAGAAACTATTTATCGAGCCGCTTGGAAGCACGGCATAAAATATGTACTGGAGGGACATTCCTTCATCACGGAAGGAATTACTCCAGTGGGCAGAAACTACTTTGACGGGAAGTATATTAAATCGATCCACCAACGGTATGGGAAACTTCCAATGCGTACATACCCGCTAATGAGTTTTTCGAGGTTTATGTGGTGGTCTTGTGTGGCAAGAATCAAAAAGATAAGGCCCTTTTGGTATATTGAATATGATAAAGAAAAAGCCAGGGCTTACTTGGAGAAAGAATTTGGATGGCATTATTACGGTGGTCATCATTTGGAAAATCGAATGACTGCTTTTTTTCACGGTATTTATGCTCCAGAAAAATTTGGCATGGATTTCCGGAATAACACTTTAGCTGCTCAAGCAAGATTGGGTAAAATCAGCCGTGAAGAAGCATGGCTTTCCTACTGCAAACCTCCGCATATTGAACGCTCATTACTTGAATATTTTCTCAAGCGATTAAAAGTTTCCAAGAAAGAATATGAGGAAATTATGAGGCAGTCTCCCAAATCCTGGCAAGATTTCCCAACTTACAAGAAAAGGTTTGAATTATTGCGGCCCCTGTTTGGACTTTTGGCCAAAGCGAATCTTGTTCCAATGAGTTTTTACTTAAAGTATTGCTTTGCCAGTACAGCAAAGAATTAAAGTTCAATGTTGGTAATCATTGATTATGGAATGGGAAATTTGGGATCCCTTAAGAATATGTTCCGTGCGATCGGTCAAGAGGTATTCATTGAGTCTTGCCCCAGTCGTATTTCCCAAGCCGAAAGAATTGTGTTGCCTGGAGTGGGTAGTTTTGATGCTGCGATGCAATCGATTCATCAGATTCCTGATCTAAGCGAGGTGATCAAAAGTAAAGCCTTAGAGGAAAAGATTCCTGTTCTTGGTATTTGTTTAGGAATGCAAATTCTTCTCGATAGTAGCGAGGAGGGAGTTATGCCAGGTTTGGGAGTAATAGAGGGTAAGGTGTTGAGGTTTCCCACAAGTGAAGGCTTTAAGGTGCCTCACATGGGTTGGAATGTTGCCTTGCCAACGAATCTGGGTGATCGACTGTTTCCCGATATTTCCAAGGATGCAAAGTATTATTTTGCCCATTCTTATTATGCTCGAGTAAAAGATCCGGAGAACTCCATGATGACAACAGAATATTCATTGAAATTTGATTCTGCCATTTGCAAAGAAAATGTGTTAGGGGTACAGTTTCACCCTGAAAAAAGTCATCGTTTTGGTATGGAATTATTAAAATTTTTTTTGGAGTATTCGTGATACGTTTTTAAAATAATGAATTCTGTAAGTCATAAACAATTTTGTCTTTCTCAAGATGACCTTTGGGAAATCCGTAACAAAATATATCACTCCCAAGGTGATGGCTTTTTTTTATTTAAGGGTTTTGTTGAACACAAATTCACAGAGCATCTTGTAAACTATTGGAGTCGTTCGCTCGACCCTCCACAAACACACACTCTTTTTCCCGGCAAGGAAAACGCTTTCTATCCAGGATGTCCTTGTTACTACAAGCATGGCAGGTCAACCGGTTTAAAAATTTTTTACAACCCGCTTTGGAGCAATCGGCACGAAGTTGTTTCCAATGAAATAGCCACATCAATCATTCATTTAAGATCACAGATTGAGGGTAAGGCATTTACCAGAGAAATCGTGCCTCATATTGGGCAACGCTGTGTGATTCCACGTCTGATCATTACCCGTAATGGCCAAAATATTCTGGCACCACATACAGATTATGGACTAGACGAACCTGACCCCAAAAATATTGACCTTGCCCGAGTTCAGGCAACATTGTTCCTGTCGCAGATTGACTTGGATTATGCAGGTTCTGGTTTTGTTTTCACAAAGAATGACGGAACGAAGATTCATTGTGAGCGTGAATTAGGTATCGTGCCAGGCGACCTTCTAATTTGGCGGTATAACAACCAGCATGAAATTGATGATATTTCTTGTTCGGACGATCAAGTAGGTTTTGTACGAATGCTTTTTCCTCCGGAGGTAATCACCCGTAAAGGCGGTAACAGTAGTGTTATGGAGAGCGTGAAGTACTTTTTGAGGAAAGTAAAAAGAAAGTTTTTTTAATCATGGAACGGGACAAATTATTCAAATTAATTGACCTTCACCTTGAAGAGAAGGCGGGCGTGCCAAGCAATAGGGAGCTTATGTGGGAGAGTTTAGGAGACTGGCAAATGGATTCGCTCAAAAAGTTAGGGCTTTTACCTGATCATAAATTGCTCGATGTTGGTTGTGGCCCTTTGCGGTTTGGTACTTATGCGATTTCGTATTTGACAGAGGGTAATTATTTCGGAGTGGAAGTTTGGGAACCTTACATGAAATTGGGTCAGCGAATTTTAGAGGAATTCAAGATCACGAAACAATACACAATGAGAATTGACCGTGACTTCGATTATGAAGTATTTGATGAAAAATTTGAATTTGCGATTGCCCAATCCGTGGTCACGCACCTTTCGGTTCATCAAATTGATAAACTATTGAAGACTCTTAAGAAAGTAATGAAATCAGGAGGAGTGTTTCTTTTTACTTACATCAACAACCGATTTCCTTATTCGGTTTACTATGAGATGGAAGAACCAATGATAACTCCCTGTAATCTTGATAATTCTTTCTTCGAGGAATTAGAGAAAAAGTATCAAGTTAAATTCGAGAAATATCCCAAAGGTCTTGAGCGTCATCCAACCGGACAGGCAGTTGCATCCTTGACATTTTAAACTTCGCACAAATCTTAAATTTCACTTGCTTGATAAAAGAATAATTCCGGTTTTGCTGGTTAAAAATGGTTCCCTGGTTAAAACAAGAAAGTTTGGGAAATTTTGTTACATTGGAGACCCTTGTAATACCTTAAGAATTTTCAACGAATTGGAAGTGGATGAGCTATTTGTACTGGATATTGATGCATCTTTGCTCGACCAAACTCCGAATCAATCTTTTCTGGATGAAATTGCAGAAGAGTGTTTCATGCCCCTTGGTTATGGCGGGGGCATAAGTTCCATCGATCAAGCCAAGCGAATTTTTGATGCCGGTTTTGAGAAAATCTGCTTGAATTCAACTGCTTTACAAAATCCAGGCTTGATCACTAAAGTTGCCAACCATTTTGGAAGTCAGTCTGTCGTCCTATCAATTGATGCTAAGAAAAGCCTTTCGCAGAACTATTTTGTTTACTCGCATTCTGGGCAGAAGAAGTGGGATTTTTCTCCAGAGAGTTGGGCAAAAGAAGGCGAAAACTTAGGTTGTGGCGAAATTTTGCTTACATCGATCGACCGGGAGGGCACATGGTCGGGCTTTGATATTGATTTAATCCATAGAGTGGTCCAGCGGGTAGATATTCCAGTAATTGCCCATGGTGGTGCGGGAAATATAGATCACATAGCAGAAGTGTTTTCATCGACATCCGCTTCTGCTGTGGCTCTTGGAAGTATGGTAGTGTTCCAAAAGCAAGAGATGGGGGTACTCGTAAATTTCCCTGACAGGGAAATAATTCAACAAATAATCCATTCATGAACAAGTTCACATTTACTTATAAAAACTTGGAATCTGATTATCGAGAAGCTCTTGCTTCTGGGTATGAAATCATAACCTGCAAAGATTATTTTTCGAGGTCTTGCCGCCTTGAAAAAAGGACTGTTGTTAATCGTGTGGATGTCGACTTTTCTTTAAAAAAAGCCAGAAAAATATGGGAAATCTTTGAGAGGCTAGGAATTAAGGGCACTTTTTTTATTCGTCTGCATGCTCCAGAATACAACCCTTTTTCATTTGAAAATTTCAAAATTCTTAAAGCCATTTTAAATTCCGGGCACGAAATTGGTTATCACAGTGAAGTCATTGATCAGAGCATCATCTGGGGGGAAGATCCGGAAGTTTGCCTGCTTAGGGATTTGGCTTTTTTTGAGAAAGTCCTTGGTTTCAAAGTCTGCGGAGTTGCAAGTCATGGAGGAATGACAGGGTTCAATAACTTAGATTTCTGGAAAAATAAAAACCCCAAAGACTATGGATTGCTTTATGAAGCCTATAAGGGCAGTGAAATCCATAATCTCTTTGATCATTCATTTTATATTAGTGATTCCGAGTGGACGCACTGGAAATGCTATAAAAATGGAAAATTATGTAATGGAGACTATCGATGTTTCAGTGAGCATCTAGTCGATGAGCACGCCTTGATTTATCTACTTATCCATCCTGACACATTTTATGAACATCATTTTTACGAGTAAGATAAAACGACATTGAAAAAGTTAGGGTTTATTGATGAGTTTGCCTCCAAACTCCACGATCTGGAAGCCAGTTTACAAATCGATGAGAAAGAAGCATTTTCTAATATCTTTGTTATGGGTCTACCAAGATCTGGTACGACTTTGCTAACTCAACTTCTTTACAACAACACCGATCTTTATTGCGTTAATAATTTTATGGCTCGGTTTTGGGAGACTCCGCTAGTCGGAGCCAAATTGTCCCAATTAACCATTAGTAAGACTCGGCTTCAGGAGTTTCACTCACACTATGGAAGAACTTCTGATATCGATCAACCTCATGAATTCAGTCTTTTTTGGCATAAATGGCTTAAGGTCCATAATTTTGAAAAGTATGAGCCATGCGTTGCTGAAAAATTAATCAAATGGTCGGAGCTAAGTTCAAAAATTTTCAACCTTAACGAAATTTTAGGGGGCGGATTAGTTTTTAAACCCATGGAATTTGTGGGCTTTCATCTCTACTCTTTTATGGAGATCTTTAAAAAATCCATATTTATTTACCTTGAAAGAGATCCGCTTGAGGTAAGTCTTTCCATTTTAAGGGCTAGGAAGAAAACTGACACATCTAAATGGTGGGGTTCATATCCTCCTGGTGAAATTTTCGATTCAATTAAAAATAAAAGTCTTGTTGAGCAGGTAGCTCATCAAGTTTGTTATTTTAAAAAAATGTATGAAGAGAAGTTCTTGGATCACAATCAACATCCTCAGTTGATGCGTTTAAATTATGATGATCTCTGTAAATCCCCCAATAAATCTCTTTCTAGAATTGGTCATGCCGTAGAAAAAGCTGGGGGGGATCTAACCGTTTCTCCGGTTCGTGAAAGTCTGCATAAGGTTAGTCATGGGCATGATGGAAACGAATCTCAAAAAATGGAAGCAGCACTCAAAAAAGCTCATGCCTGTTACTAACTCTTTTTTGATAAACTTCGAAAATTGAAATTATCCATTCATCAACCAGACTTTTGGCCATGGGCAGGGCTTTTTCATAAGATTGCTTGTTCAGATAAATTCGTAATTTTTGACTCTGTTCAAGCACCGCGAGGAAAAAGTTGGCTGACCCGAAATCAAATTCTGCTCAACGGTAGTCCAACCTGGATCACCCTACCAATCTTCAGGGCATCCAATCAAAAAATTTTTGATGTTAAAATAAATCATCAAGTAAATTACAGGGCGAAGCATCTTGGAACCATGAGGCAAGCCTACGCCAAATCACCTTACTTTTGTGAAGTTTTTGAGTTTGTTGAAGAAATCTATGCGGAGAAGCATGAATTGGCCCGAGATTTATCACTTTCAATAATTAAAGGTGTTTGCCAAAAGCTTGGTATAAAGACCGAATTTATTGAGATCCAAACTTTGTTTGCCCTTTCAGATTTATCCGAATTACGGGGCAATGATTTAATTCTGGAGATTTGTAAGCTTTGCCAGGCAAGTTCTTATTTATCGGGAACGGGCTGTTTGGACTTTATCAAACCGGAAGAATTTTCCAAAAACGGAATTACCTTCGAATTTCAGGACTTTGTGCAACTAGAATATGCCCAAATTGGAACCCAGGATTTTCATCCATCCATGTCAATTCTCGACCTTCTATTCAATTTAGGTTTTGAGCAAACCACAACCCGTGTAAAGGGCAATTCTGCTTTTTGAATCGGGAGATAAATATGGATTTACTGCCCATCTTTATTTTAATTTTTTTCATACTCGCTCTATCAGTTCGATTAGTAAGCTGCTTGTCTTCTTTTGGTTGGTTTTCCAGAGGCTTTGCAGGGGATTCCTCTGTCCACTTACAAATTATTAAGCAAATTAAAAAGGGGGGAGCACATCGGGGAATAGAGAATTATGTGATCCCTAATAAAATGAGCTATCCCATCTTGTTTCATAGGATGTGTGCTTTATTTCCCATTAAATTTATCGAAAAATTCAGTTTTGTTCCGAATTTGCTTATCTATGTACTGTCTTTTGCCCTTTTTGTTTTTTTTGCCTTTCAGTTTCTGGAACTTAGTGAGTTTGAGTTTAGCCCTTTTATTTTGCCCAGTTGTTTGCTGCTTCATCTCTTCTCTATTCAAAATCTGGTTAGTGCCGGTCCCGCAATTGCCTACCTAAAATTGTCCTCCAGATTATTGGCAAAAATTGGGTGCTCTTTGTTTGCATTTTTTATTTTCGTTCATTTGGAATTTGATCAGGAGTTTTGCTTTTTTATTGCATCATTTTTTGCGGCAGTTGGTTTTTTGAGCGGAACTTTTGCTGCCCAAGTTTTATTCTTTTTTACCCTGTTCTTCAGTATTTTATGCCCTCAGTTTGATGTTTTCTCAAGCTGTGTACTTGGCCTTGTTTTGTCGCTGCTTGTAAGCAAGGGCTATTCATTCCGAAGCATAGTTGGAATGATTAAATATTGGAAGATATACTTCTTGCGGGTAAGGAAATCCAGATACACAGCACCTGTGTTGAGTTCTTTTATTAATATTCCAGACCTCATCAAAAGCATTTCTAACAAAAGATTTAAAATTCTGGCCAAGCAACTTTACAAGCGTGAGCCAACCCGTGCCATTTTGTATTATCCAGAAACCCTTTTAATATTTTACCTTCTTTTTTTTGGCGAAAACGAATTCTTATATTTGGGTGAAATATACCTTGCCGTTGCCATTGTCTTTTTCCTGACCTGTTCCAAGACATTAAATTTTCTTGGGGAAGCTTATCGCTATTTAGAATATGGGCTCTTTTACCTCAATCCATTTGTGTTGTCTCTTTTGATTGGAATCAATTTCACAGCGGGGAGTGCTCTAATTTTAGTGACTATTTTGATTGCATACTCCCTTTGTATATCGATTTTAATCAATCGTTTTTGTGGTCACACATATGGAGCAGGAGAAGACAACCTCTCTGCATTTTTATCCCACCTCAATCTTTCCTCCAACAATGTAGTCTTTCCGGTAAGTATGAGATTGGGTGCTGACATCGTGGCCAGGACCGGGTGTCGGTCCTTTTGGTGGCAACCCGGAGGAATTACAGATTTGGATATGTATGACGATTACTTGCATGAATACCCGTATTTGAGCTTGAATTGGGAAAAGTTGTGTGACCGGCATGGGGTTAGTTTCATCGTTGTTGATAAAGCGGCTCAGGCAAAATTCTTAGATCGTTACAACTTCAGTTCCCTTAAGGCATTTCTTGAGGATGAATCCTACATTGCTTACAAATACAATTAAATGAGTTTTGTCTCAATTTGCATGATACAATAACAGCTTTTAGGGAACTTTCCTCCCATTCAATTGGTTACGGTTTAAGCACAGTACTGAGTAGGTTGATCGGCTTTGTGTCTGTACCAATTTTGTCTTACTATTTTCAACCCGATGAATATGGAGTAATTTCTCTGGTTCAGGTAGCACTTAGCCTTGCGGTTATTCTTACCGGCATGAATGTAGGGTCCGGAGTTTCGTTTTACTTTTTTAAGAACGATTCGAGGGAGACTAAGGAAAGGATTATAGGTTCCGGAATAGTTTACATCTTAGTAACTGGGGCAACGATGTCTTCAGCCTTATATCTTTTCTCCCCTCATATTAGTGAAATACTGAACATCAGGTTGAACCGTGAGTTGTTTTACTCTTTTACTCCGTACCTGAAAATAGGAGCGGTATATCTATTTTTTGGTATTCTGATGACCGCCTTTCAGAATATCTTAAGATTACACAAGCAACCCTACAAATATTTGGTCTGTGAATTAACCAATTTTACCGTCAATATTTTATTACTACTTTTGTTTATTTGCTTTTTCGGATTTGGCCTAGAAGGAGTTTTTTGGGCTCGTGCTGCCGGAGTATTTGCCGGATGTAGTGTGGGCTTATTTTATGTCAAAAAAAAGTTCGCCCTTTGTATTTCCGCCAGTCTTTTATTCCCCATATTGTTTTATTCCTTACCCCAGTTTCCTGCTTCAATTATGGGTTGGGGACAGGCACAAGCGAGCCGCTTCTTTATCAACTATTTTACCGATCTTCATGTACAGGGTGTGTTCGCGGTCGCCTTTGCCTTTGCCTCAATATTAAATTTGGCAAATGCCGCATTCAGACTGGGTTATGACCCCTATGCCCTTTCTATTATGAAGCAGGAAACAGCCAAGGATATATATGCCAATATTTATACAATATATTCTTTGGTATTTGGAATTTTGTTGGTCTTGTTACTGTCTTTTTTTCAACCAATGATTACAATTTTTACACCTCCCTCGTACCACGAGTCTCATGTTTTGTGTTATTTTCTTGCAGGGTCTTTTTTCTTAGCTGGATGTAATAATATTTTGGGTACTGGCATATGGGTAACAGGAAAAACCATCTATTCGAGTTACTGTCAGGCATGTAATTTTGTAACCGTGGTTGCATCGAGTTATATTTTGATCCCTCAGTACAAAGGAATCGGTGCAGCACTTTCGATTTTTGCTGGTTCGATTGTCCACTCTATTGCTCTTTATTTAGTTAGTCGTAGGCAATACAAAATCAATTACCGATATGTTCATTCTTTGCTCTTTGTCATTTTGGCAGTCTGCTTTGCATTCATTTTTGGAAGTGTTGAGCAGGACTTCAATTTAATGAAGTTAATCTCTTATTCTTTTGTTTTCTTTTTTGTTCTTTCTATTTTTACGGTTTTAATTTTGGCCCCTAAAGGAACCATAAAATTACTTAGAGGCTATTTAAAAGGTTAGGTTTAAATTTTGATTAACCAAATATCTAGTTTTCTGACAAAATTTCTTCGTTCAACCAGTTCAACTGGGCAAATTATTGCTCACCATGAAACAGAGGCTGGCATAACTGCTTTCAATGCGTTGCTTTCCAATTTATCCAAAGATAAAGGTTTGTTACCTAAAAATAATGTTATTCTTCAGCCGGGTATTTACCGGTTGGGAGAACATAGGTATGATTGCACCCAACCTGGAATTTATAGGTTCTCCATTCCACTCAAAGAAAATTTACAACGAGTGGTGTTGGACCCTTCAAGCCTTCAAGCAAATATACAGTTTCTTTCCTTGTTAAGCATTCGTGGAAATTGTGATAACAAGAGCTCTTTTGCTCAAAAAGTGTCCAATTCATCAAGGAGATTTCTCCGTATGACTTGCACATACAACTCCTTATTTATTAGCGAATTACTATCTTGTTACGGGTTTTCCACAAGGTTGGTTCAGGGACACACACTAGATGCTTTAAATGCTTACAACAATGGGCACAGTTTATTAGAATTCTACTCGACTGAGCAAAAAAAGTTTATCGTTGTGGATGTAGATAAAAAAGGCTTCTTTTTGCAAGACGGTGCCTTTTTAAATTTATTTGATCTTTGTAAAGCAATCCATGGTGGTGATAAGATTGAATTTTTAAGTTTTGCTAAATCCGCCATGCTGGATTTTCGTTTTGCAGACCTAAAAACATCTTTTGATTATTCATTTTTGGAATATCCGCAGTATGCTTCAAGTGAAGGGATTTTAAAGGGAGTCATGAGAACTTGTCAGTTTCCAATTATCAAAGATTGTGGTCAGGGATATGCTTGCTCATGGGAAAAGTGCGATGAAGAATTGATTTTGCGGATTAATCCGAACTGGAAGATTTTGAATCCCAGTTCTTTTTTTGAAAAGTTTTACATCCAGCCAATCAGTTGAATGAGTAGAATCTTAGTTACGGGTGCAACTGGGCTTTGTGGCAGGGCTTTTTGCCTCAGATTACTTGAAAAAAGTCACGAAGTTTTTGCCGTCGTCAAAGATCGCGAAGCTAAATTGCCCGAGGGTGTTTGTCCGGTTTTTATCGATCTATCTAAGCATTGGGAGATTGAATTATTACCCCAAAAGATAGACATGATAGTTCATCTCGCTCAATCTCCTCATTTCAGGGATTTTCCGGAGCGTGCCCTTGATATTTTTAAAGTGAATGTCGAATCCACAGCCCGGCTGTTAGATTATGGAAAAAGGATAGGGATTGAGAAATTTATCTACACATCATCTGGGGGGATTTACGGCAATGGAAGCCACGCATTTCAAGAGAATGCCCCTGTAGTTCCGACTAGTAGATTAGGGCATTATCTTGGAACCAAGTCTTGTTGTGAAATTCTGATCAATAGTTATGCATCTGTTTTCAATGTTGTTATCCTTCGCCCTTTTTTTGTTTATGGTCCAGGACAGAATCAGAGTATGTTGATGCCAAGGCTGTTCAGGAATGTTTCTTCAAATGACTCGATTCTCTTGGATAGTTCTTGTGGGATCAGAATCAATCCTGTGCATGTTAACGATGCAAGTATAGCAATCATGAATGCTTGTGAACTAGTCAATAGTACAGTAATTAACATTGCGGGCCCCGAAGTTTTATCAATTCGAGAAATTTGCGATCTTTTTGGATCTTATCTTGGTAAGCGTCCAATTTATGAAAAGGTTTCTGGGGACTCAAGAGACTTAATCGGCGATATTTCTCTGATGAAAAAACTTCTCCATGTTCCTACCATCCGACTGCGTGATGTACTGGAGGAATTTGCTCAAAAGACAGGCCAAACTCCAAATTAGAAGAAAAACAAAGATTCTTCACTTGCCAAGCACTGTTGGTGGGAACCCGCAGGCAATTAGTGAGCAAATGAAAATTATGGGAATTCGTTCCCAATCATGGGCCATTTCTCCAAATCCTTTGGGTTTGGGAAAAGGGGCAGACAGATTTATTTACCATGAAAGCGAAAATTTCATCATTAAAGAAATAAAAAAACTAATTTGTTTAAGATATGTGTTTTTATTTGATATCGTTTTCTTTAATTTTGGCTCCTCGCTTTACACCCCTTTTCCTCGCTACAGATACGAAAGGGAAAAGGGGCTAAATTATGTTCGGTTATGGATTTATTCTTATTACCGAAAATATATGCAGATTATTGAACTTAAACTGATCAAATACTTTAAACTAAAAGTTTATGTACAGTACC
Source organism: Opitutia bacterium (assembly GCA_038110535.1). Lineage (GTDB taxonomy): Bacteria > Verrucomicrobiota > Verrucomicrobiia > Opitutales > Seribacteraceae > Chordibacter. Next base: position 19,257 of record JAYNJW010000031.1, read on the forward strand.
AAGGGACGGATGCCAGATTAAAAGATTATTGCAAAAAAAACTTTCGGATAATGCTTCCTGAATACAGGACTGAATACTCAAAAAACGATTTTTTGAGGGACAAGACCAAAAAAAATCAGATCATAACTTTAGAAGA
>JAYNJW010000031.1:19402-22255 GCA_038110535.1 Opitutia bacterium
CTGATCTCATGAACACTTTACCGCCTAAAACAAGGTTCTTGCCATACTGTCATGTTGATTTGAATTACTGGTGCCCTCGTAAGGATAAGGGTGGGGGGAACCGAGAAATTCTAAGAATCGGGCATGCTCCTTCCAATAGGCAAGTCAAAGGAACTCAGGAAATACTGGATGTAATTAAACAACTGAAGATTAATTTCGAAGAAAGGTTTGAATTTGTTCTTATTGAGAATGTTGACCATGAAGATGCAATGAGGCTATACGATTCTATAGATATTCTGATTGATCAAATATATGTAGGTTGGTACGGAGGTCTGGCAGTAGAAGCGATGGCTTTAGGTAAGCCTGTCCTTTGCTACATCAGAGAATCAGACTTGAGATTTATTCCTCAAGAGATGGCTCAAGATTTGCCCGTTATAAATGTTGAGTCTAATACTTTACTTACCGTTTTATCTTCAATGATTGAAATGCCCAGAGAGCAACTTCTTGAATTAGGTAGAAGATCTAGGTCTTATGTTGAAAAATGGCACTGTCCGACCAAAGTTGTTCAACAGCTTATTGAGGGAATGAATCTCAAATAGGCCAGGGAATTATATGAATCCAGTCCTCACAAACTAATGTTTTCAGTATTGCACTGCCCTGCACAAGTGGGTGGAAATCCCGGCATTTTGGCAAAATTTGAACGACTTATGGGGCTTGAAAGTTTTTGCATTAGTGAGACAGTTAATCCTTATGCAGAACCTTCTGATCTAGTACTAGGAGGAACAGGCAGCTCTCTTTTAGCAAAAGAAATTTCTCGCATCAGACTAGTTTTGAAAGCAGCCTCGATTGCAGGAGTTCTTCATTTGAATAACGGTAGGTTTGTCGCACCATTTTTTGGTGATAATATGCATCCTAAAGAACAGGACTTGCCTCAATTGATCAGATGGTTGATTCGAAAGTATGCTGTTTTACTAATGCGTGGTGAAATTTCTCTTCACCGGCTCAGAAATAATCAAAAGGCTGTCTTTGTTACTTTTCAGGGTTCTGACGCACGCGAAACCAATTGTTTTCAAGATTATCACCTGAGATCTGGATTGCCTGAAAAGGTAATTAGCCGTTCTGGAATGAGTGATCGATCCATACGCAAAAAGAAAAACTTCCTAGCTGAAATTGCAGATAAAATATACTCGCTGAACCCAGATTTGCTGGAGGTTCTACCTATAGGAGCAGAATTTCTTCCCTATGCGACCGAAGCAACCTTGCATGCAAAGGTTTTACCTATCAAAGAATCTGGGGAGTTCGTAATTGGACACGCTCCCACCCATCGAATCGTTAAAGGAACGGATCAAATTATTGGTGCGGTTGATCGTATGCGAGCCAAAGGATATAAGGTACGGTTGGAATTGATTGAGGGTTTAGAAAAGGCGGATGCACTCAAAAAATACCAAGAGATCGATTTATTCATAGATCAATTGGTCATTGGTTGGTATGGAGTCGTTTCCTTGGAGGTTATGGCACTGGGAAAACCAGTAATTTGCTTTGTGAAAGGAAAAGGCCTTAGGTTTGTCCCCCCGCAAATGTTGCGGGATCTGCCTATCATCAATGCGGATGAGATTACGCTCGAAGAAAAAATTCTTGAGGTAATGAATTTAGACAGCACGCAAAAAGGGAATTTGGCAGAGAGGGGAATCGAGTTTTTGCTAAAATGGCATGACCCCAGAAAAATTGCCGAGCGGGTCGTTGCTGACTACAAGGATGTATTATCACAACGGAAACTAATTCGAGTTTGAGTAGAAAATTTTTTGTTGTCAGCTCAGAGTATGACCCCATGCCAGCTGCGGCAGCATCCAGGGTCTCTCCTTGGGTTGGAGTACTAAATGAGTTAGGCTATGAAACAAGGGTCTTTACAACCTCTTCGGTTAACTTCTCCTGTTCATCCGTTACAAAATCCTTTTGGGCTACGCCCTCCAATAAAGCATCTTTGCCAATTAGGTTTCTTCAGGAGATAGTTCTGGGCTTGGATATTGGGGTAAGAATCTGGTTTAACCGTAAAAGATGCATCGGTTGTATCGTTACTTCTCCTCCTTATTTTATGGCATGCATATGTGTCTTTTTTGTAAAGCTTTCCCGGATTCCCTACCTTTTCGATGTGCGGGATCGATATCCTCGTGTACTTATGGACTTGGAAGTGGTGGGCTCCTCACATTTGCTTTACCGAATTCTCGAATGGCTCGAGGCTTGGATGTACAAAGATGCCCAAATGATTACTACGGTAACGGAGGGATTAGCGGCTGAACTGAGAACCGGTTTTACATCGAAGGAATTTCATTTGCTTAGAAACGGGTTTGATGAATCGATCTTTACGGGCGAACTCATTGAAACCCCCAAAAGAACCGCCTTCACCGTTGTATACCACGGAAGACTTGGCCGTTTTTATGATTTGGATACTTACCTGGAAATTATCAAGATGGTCTACAATGCAGACAGTTCAATTCAGTTTTTAATGGTGGGTGATCTTCCGCAGTCCATTTGTGCAAATGCCTCTCCCAATTTGGAAATTCTACCGGCAATGAAGTTAGAAAAGTTGGCCAAGGTTCTAGCAAGTTGTCATTTGGGCATCTGTCTGTTGCGTGAACTGCCCGCTATGACGAGTGCATTTCCAGCAAAGGCTTATGATTATATTGGTGCCGGAATTCCTGTCTTGGTAGGTCCAAGAGGAGAATTAACACAGATGGTGGACCGATTCAACATTGGCACTACATTCGAAAAGATATCTGCAAAAGAGGTTGCAGATACTATTCTCCGGTTAAAAAATGATGAAGAGGTCTGGACCAAGATGTGTGCCCATGTAAAAAAATGCCGAATGAATTTTGG
>JAYNJW010000032.1:0-19905 GCA_038110535.1 Opitutia bacterium
CGAAGCGGGCGGATTTACAGTCCGCATCCTTTAGCCACTTGGATACCCTACCAGCAAAGGAATGATTCATTATGATTCAGGGAAGATAACTGGCAAGACGATAGTCTGAATTCTGTATAAATTTACATTCTTGCTAGGATGGAAAAGATCGAAAGAATTTAAACCTCAATGAATGTGAAAAGCGAAAAGACCGTGGTCGGTCTCACCGGAGGAATCGCATGTGGAAAATCGAGTGCGTTGTGCAGTTTTGCAGATATGGGTTGGTCGGTGATTTCTGCAGATTTTTTGGCCGGGGAAATTTTGAGGTCGGATCGATGCGTGCAAGCCAAAATCAAGCAACGCTGGGGAAAGAAGATATTAAATCGAAGCGGAAGCATTGACAAAGCCGCAATTGCTCGAATAGTATTTACGAAGGAATTGGAAAGGAAGTGGATCGAAGGCATTCTTCACCCCATCATCCGTTCCAAGTGGATTTCTTTCGTTCAATCCTGTCCTTCCTCTAAGTGCATGATTGAACTGCCTCTTTTGTTTGAAAATAACCTGCAAGATAATTTTACCTGCACCATTTCTCTGTTTGCCCCTACCCCCATGATTTTTCACCGTCTACAATCCCGAGGTCTTTCCATGGCTGAGTCCGAGTCGCGCATCCGTTGCCAACTACCTATTAGCGACAAGGTTGAACTGTCCGATTTTGTCTTGTGGGGGGGGGGATCGATGGAATTTCTGAATGATCAAATCCAGCAACTTGATCTCACCCTTTCTTCATTGAGTATCCATTAAAATTTAAATAGCTCATGCCAGTTAAAAAAACTATCCGTTCTAAAAAAGCCAAAGCTTCTACCGAAGGCTCAAATGATCCCAGCCAAGAAGTGCCTGAGGAGTATCCTGTGCCTGCCGGACCAGATGATCTGCCAAAGACAGGCACACAACAATCCGAGGACACTTCAGACCGTCAGCTCTTCTTCAGCACTGATGGTAGCGAGCCAGATACAGAAAGAGCCCGTCCAGAAGATGACTTAAAAATCGATGAGAATGCTGGTGTGCCAAGCACGTCCAGCGAGAATGCAACCGATCAGATAGAATCATCCAATGCTGAGGATGCGGAAAGCTCTTCTCAACCCCAGCATCATCAACATCCCAAGCCTGGCGGGCATACAGGGGGGCAGGGACAGGCACAAAAAAAGTTGACTTGGCAGGAGAAAAAGAAACTGCGCCGGAAACAAAAGTTTAAAAAGCCCAGACGCTTGCCCTATGAGGAGACCGAGGCAAAGCCTTTGGAGGTTGGTCAGTTACTAGAGGAAGAATCCCTTAAATCCGAAGAGGGCATAAAGGAGTTACTTGAGCCCATGATTGAATCAGGGAAGGAGCCGATCAACCTAGATGAATATTTATCCCTTACTCTGCTCGATCTTACCGAAAAGGTAATGCAATTACAATTGGAGGAGGAGATTCCCGGGGTTCCTCTCCGCGAAGAATTAATCGATATTGTGTTGGAGAGTTCGCTTAAATCAAGCACCCCGGTTTTCCTGTCCGGAATAATTCAGGTCATGGAGGACGGGCACGGATTTATCCTGCAGCAAAAAGAAGATTATCGTTTAAAATCACAGTCTGCCTTTGTTCCGGAACACCTTGTCCGAAAATACGGACTTAAAACCGGTCATTTTATCAAAGGCATGATTCGTGCCAAAATGGAAGATTCGACCTGCCCGGTACTCTTGCGGGTAGACGAGGTCATGGGGCTTTCTCCCGACGAGGCTACCCGGGTTACTCCTTTTACGGAATTAACCCCTTACTATCCCCTTCGCAGAATGTATTTGGAAACTCATCAGGAAGTAGAGTGGGATAATGTGGCCATGCGGGTGGTGGACCTTGTTTCCCCAGTTGGATTTGGTCAGCGTGGCTTAATTGTGGCCCCGCCCCGGACAGGGAAGACAGTGTTGCAGCAGGGCATTGCCCGGGCTCTCAGAGAAAACAACCCCGATGCTCATTTGATTGTTCTGCTTGTCGATGAACGGCCCGAGGAGGTGACAGATTTTAGGAGACAAGTGCCGGATGCTGAAGTGATCGCTTCGACTTTTGATGAAAGTGCGGAAAGTCATGTTCATGCGGCCGAGATTGTGATCGAAAAGGCCCGTCGGATGGTTGAACATCAACAGCATGTAGTGATCTTGCTGGATTCAATCACCCGCTTGGCTCGCGCTTACAATACCACCATGCCGAACAGTGGAAAAATTCTGAGTGGTGGCGTGGAGGCTACCGCTTTACAACGCCCCAAAAGATTTTTTGGTTCAGCCCGTAATATCGAAGGAGGGGGGAGCCTGACTATTTTGGGCACGGCACTGGTTGAAACAGGCAGCAAGATGGATGAGGTGATCTTTGAGGAATTCAAGGGAACTGGTAACATGGAATTGCACTTGGATCGGGAGCTCTCGAATAAAAGAATTTTTCCCGCATTGGATTTTGAAAAGAGTGGAACCCGAAAGGAGGAACTACTTTATCATCCCGATGAATTAAGCAAGATTTATGCACTGCGCCGATCCATGAAAGGAGTGCCTCCTGCTGAGGCGATGGAGATGTTCATCCAACGGGTTAAAAAGACAAAGAATAATCCAGAATTCCTGATGGGGTTGGGCAGATAAGCCACCCTCTGGATTTGCTTGTTTTATCTCAATGAACGCAACGGAAGAATATCTTACCGAAGCATTCAAAGAGCAGGGACTTGTTACCCAGGAAATCATCGATCATACTCAGGCAGAAGCCAAAAAAATAGATTCTGACCAATCTTCCGGAGATGAAGGATTGGACTTCTTTAATCTGCTTCTGCAAAACCTTGACCTTTCCACTGAGGAAGTGGTCAATTTTCTGGCTAATGAACTTAGCATGGAAGTGGTGGATTTGTCTCATGTCAGCCCGACGCCGGAAATCCTTGGTTTGTTAAGTGCCGAGCATGCCCGTCTCTATGAAGCAATTCCCCTGGGCACCGATGGCTCAGCGGTTGATATTGTCTTGGGCAATCCTCTCGACCAAGATGCAATTGATACCCTTAGCCATCTCTTGGGCAAGCCGGTCAATCCCCATCTTGCTTACCGTGGCGATGTCTTGGATCTGATCAACCATTTGTACGGACTGAATGAGCAGGAAAAAGAAAAAGACTTTTGGGAAGGATTAGGTCAGGGGGGGATCGAGATTGAAGACAATGTTCGACCAGAGGATGTTAGCGAAGAAGATGCTCCGATCATCAAATTTGTTCACTCCGTGATCAAAGATGCCCTTGAAAAAAGGGCCTCGGATATACACATGGAGCCATTGGAGAAAAAATTTCGGATTCGTTTTCGGATTGATGGAAAATTAATTGAACAACCCGATCCTCCCAAACGGTTACAACCCTCAATTCTATCCCGGACCAAACTGATGGCCAATGTCAGCCTGGCAGAAAAAAGAGTTCCTTTGGACGGGCGTATAAATGTCAAAGTGGGTCCCAAAGTGATCGATTTGCGGGTATCTACTTTGCCCACTGTACATGGGGAAAGTATTGTCATGCGTATTTTGGACAAAGAAAGCTTAAGCCTTGGACTTCCCCAGCTCGGTTTTTTCTCCGATGACCAGGCAACATTTGAGAAAGTAATTAATATGCCAGATGGCATTTTTTTGGTTACCGGTCCCACTGGTTCTGGTAAATCCACCACCCTTTATTCGGCCCTCAATGCAATTAACAAGCCAGACCGCAAGATCATCACAGTTGAGGATCCGGTCGAGTATGAAGTCCCTGGGATTAATCAGGTTCAGGTGCGGGCCGAAGTGGGTATGACCTTTTCTGCCGCGCTCCGGGCCATGCTCAGACAAGCCCCAAATATTGTGATGGTTGGAGAAATTCGTGATTTGGAAACTGCCGAAATTGCCATAAACGCCTCCCTGACCGGTCATATGGTCTTTAGTACATTGCACACCAACGATGCACCCAGTGCGGTTTCGCGCTTGGTGGATATGGGGGTTAAGCCCTTTTTGGTATCCGCTTCCTTGCGGGCAGCCCTTGCCCAGCGGTTGGTTCGGGCGATATGTCAGAATTGCAAAGGGCCTTACCAGCCTACCGCCTCAGAATTGGCGGTGCTGGGCATCAACGAAGAGCAGGCAGCCGGTGCCACTTTTATGAAAGGTGCGGGATGTGCCAAGTGTGGGGACAAAGGGTACCGTGGAAGAAAAGGGGTCTTTGAAGTTTTTGTAGTCAACCAAGAGATCGAGGAAATGATTTATCACAATGTAAGCATTGTCGAACTACGGAGTAAGGCTAGGGAAATGGGCATGCGCTCCATGCGCAATGATGGATTTCGCAAAGTTCTCGCCGGGATCACTACCTTGGACGAAGTGCTCATGGTTACAACCGAGGAGGAATAGTCGAACCATGCTTTATCTCGATAACAATTCGGAAATCCGTGATCTTTTTCGTGAGGTCGAGGGAGTTTCTCAACATGGGTTGGACGAGTTGTTTGATCAGGATGTACTTGATGGAAAACGTTCTTTTGCAGAGGCAATCATACAGGCAGGAATTATTCAACGGGAAGACTTATTCTCCTTAATTTCACAGTTCTTGCACTATGAATTACAGGTTGGGGAGGTGGGAGAGATTGAGCCTGATGTCCTTGCAATCATTCCGAAGGAAACTGCACGACAATATGGGGTGGTCCCCCTCTATCTTTCTGATGGTGGCATTCATTTGCTTGCCTTGGACCCTTTTAATTCATCCATCATTGACGATCTTACTTTTGCTCTCAATTTGGAGATTCATATCGTTGTCTGTGATCCCTTGACGGTTTCTTCTTTGCTCGATCATTACTACAGCGAAGATCAATCTTCCATGAACGATCTTCTGGGGGATGTTGGTCTTGACCAATTCGAAAACCTGGACGATTCCAAAGAGAGTGATCTGGTGGATGCTGCCAATGAGACACCGATCATCCGCTTCGTTAATTTAGTTTTGCAACAGGCAATTCGGGCACAGGCATCGGATATTCATTTTGAACCCTTTGAGGATGAGTTCCGTATTCGCTATCGGGTAGATGGTGCTCTTTATGAGATGTCTCCTCCACCCAAAAGTTTGGCCTTGCCTGTCATATCTAGGGTCAAAGTAATTTCTGAACTCAATATTGCCGAGCATCGAATCCCTCAGGACGGACGTATCAAGATGACGATTGAGGGGCGGGCTGTTGATTTGCGGGTCTCTACTTTACCGACTCAATTTGGGGAGAGTGTGGTACTACGGGTCTTGGACAAATCAGCGGTTAATTTAGACTTGGACAACCTCGGTCTTCCGGAAAATGTGAAGAGTGGAATCCGCGGTGCGGTGCGCCGACCAAATGGTATTTTTATTGTTACTGGACCAACGGGTTCCGGTAAGACCACAACTCTTTACAGTGCCTTGAAGGAAGTAAATGAAATTGATACCAAGATTCTTACTGCAGAAGACCCAGTGGAGTATGAGATCGAGGGCATTATGCAGGTTCCGGTCAATCATCAGGTAGGGCTCGATTTCGCCCGGGCCTTACGGGCCTTTCTACGACAAGACCCGGACAAAATCATGGTTGGGGAAATTCGGGACATTGAGACTGCCCGTATTGCCGTTCAAGCTTCCCTCACCGGGCATGTCGTACTCAGCACATTGCACACCAATGATGCACCAGGTGCGATCACCCGTTTGATTGATATGGGATTGGAGCCTTTCTTGCTATCGGCTTCTTTAGAATTTATCCTTGCCCAGCGCTTGGTCCGAAAGATTTGTTCTGCCTGTAAACAAGAATTTGACCCCAAAAATGATATGCTCCAAAACCTAGGCCTTAAGCGAAAAGACCTTGGTGATAGAAAATTTTATTTTGGTTCTGGATGCGAGGCCTGTAGCAATGGAGGATACCGGGGCAGGACTGGTCTGTTTGAAATGATTAAGGTAGGAGATACATTTCGTGAGCTTATCAATTCTGGAGCGGCGACTCTGGTGCTTAAACAAAAAGCAATTGAGCAGGGTATGCGTACTTTGCGGGAGGATGGCTTGCGTTCCATCTTGGATGGCGAAACTACGGTTGAGGAAGTCTTGAAATATACCTAATTTCTGGGCAAGGTAGAGAAACTTACTTATGGCAATTTTTGAATATGTGGCTACCGATCCTTCGGGAAATGCCGTTGATGGAACTTTTGAGGCTGCTGACGAAACCGATGCCCGCAATATTCTGGCTCAGTACAATCTTACCCCCACCACCTTATCTTTGCAGGGTACCAACCCTGTTCAACGGGGCATTCCGAGCATGGATTCTGCTGGAAAGACTGACCAAGCAGACGCATCTTCCCCCAAAGAAAAAAAACCTTCGAAATCCAAAAAGAAAAAAAAGAAAAGTAGTTTTTTGGACATTCAAATAGGCGGAGGACCGACGAATGAGGACATTTCTGTTTTTACCCGGCAAATGTCCACTTTGATCCAGGCAGGACTTCCTTTGCTCAGGAGCTTGGAGGTTATGATCAAGCAACAGGAAAAAAAACCTAAGTTTAAGGCCATGCTTGAATCAGTTGCCGAAAAAGTTTCCTCGGGAGGCACCCTTTCGGATGGATTGGCCATGTATCCCAAAACATTTGACAAACTCTATGTAAATATGGTCAAGGCTGGCGAAGCAGGCGGTGTGCTTGACCTGGTTCTTACCCGGCTTGCCCAATTTCAGGAAAAATCTATCCGTACCATTAAAAAAGTAAAATCCGCGATGATTTATCCCAGTGTGATCATGTTTGTTGCGGTCGGAATTGTCACCTTGCTGATGATGGTTGTGGTTCCTCAGTTCGAGTCGATATTTGACCAGATGCTCAGAGGGGCTCCTCTGCCTGGCCCCACTCAAGTGGTGGTAAATATAAGCGATTTGTTTTCCTCCAACCCTATCTTGGTCCTTGGAGGGATGGCAGGTCTTATCGTTGGTGTCCTGCTTCTTAAAAAAACCAAACAGGGATCCAAAGCATTTGATTGGCTCGGATTGAATGTTCCGGTGGTTAAAGAGGTGATCAGTAAATCAAATGTGTCACGGATAACTAGGACATTTGGTACCCTTTTGAGTAGCGGTGTCCCAATCCTACAAGCACTTCAGATTACCGGAGATACCTTAACGAATGTGTTTTTTGTCAAAGCGATGTCCAATATTCACAACGCCGTTCGAGACGGCGAGTCCATGGCGGTGCAGATGGACAGGGAGCCTGTTTTTCCAACCATGGTTACCAGTATGGTGGAGATTGGGGAAGAAACCGGTGAACTTCCTGACATGCTCACCCGGATTGCGGATAATTATGATGAGGATGTGGACAATGCAGTGGCTGGAGTAACTTCTTTGATTGAGCCGGTTATGATTGTTTTCCTCGCCGTTGTGGTGGGCTTCATCGTGATTGCATTGTTTTTGCCTATTGTTTCGATCATCGAAAACTTGGGCTAAATATTCAATTAATCCTAGCTAATTCTACTCGATTCCGTTCTCTTGCATCCATTGGTTTGCCTGGTCCGGATCGGTCTGTTGCCAAGCATCCAGTGCTTTTCTTAACGATTGTTCGCGTAACAAAGAATCAGAAATAGACGAGGCCCATCCTACCGCACCTGAAGGATCCATTCCCTGAATTCTTGATACAAAAGTAGCAATAGCGGGGTCGACCTGTGCGGATGGAGGTTGAGCATTTAACCAATCTGCTGTGGCAGCAGGATCGACCATGGCCCATCGACCAGACAGTTCCTTCATGGCGTGCATCCTTTTTTTGGGATCGGCCAAATCATTGATCCATGTGGACGCGGCATGGGGATCTCGGTTGGCCCATTGATGAACCAAATTCTCCAGCACACGATAGGCACCTGGCTCATCCTCCATTGATTTTGCCCAGTTGGCCGTTGCTTCTAGGTCTTGTCGTGCCAGCCTTGCCCCCATTTGTCCTAGAATGGTTTCTCTCATTCTCGGATCATCTTTGGGATAGCTCTCGGCCCATTGTACGCCTTGCTCCACCCCTTGCTCGGCATATTCTTCAGCTAAAAGACTGGAGGACTGCCAACGGGCAGAACCCTTCGGTAAACTTAGGAAAAGACGGTTTGCTGAATCTAAGTCATTCTCTATCAGTCCTTTAACTATGCCGACCAAGAGAGGGTTGTCGGAATTATCATTCCCTGGATGGTTTGCTTCCGCCCAAGCAATGGCTGCCTTTTGGTCTTTCACGGCCCAACCTGCTAGGGCTTCTGATATGCCAAACCTCCTTTCACTTTTTGCGTCCAAAGAATTGGACGCATAGGCAAGGGCTCCTTCCGGATCAAAATTTGCCCAGCTACGCATCAGCAACTTCATCTCCAAGTGCCTACCATAACCGCTGGGCAGTTCCTCAAATGCTTTGGTTACGAGTTTAACATTCGACCTGTCCATCGAACGCACTGCATCCAGATAGGTTCCAAGACGCTCCACAATATCTCCCCCCTGCATAATGCGCTGCAGGTTTGGAGGCATCGCCGGAGTGGTTTTGGGGGAGGGCAGCAGATCGGAAGGTTTTGCATTTTGGGAGCGTAAAAGGGAGGAATCTTTGGTGTGTGGCTTCTCGAAGATGGCAGTATCCTGAAGAGAAGGTTTGAGCGATGATGCATTAGTATGGCGGATCTTGGAAACCTCCAGACTTGGCCCTAAATAAACGCCAAAAAAAAAGCCAATTCCCAGAAACATTATCCCGTACACCCCAATTTTCAAAAATAGCTTCATGCTTACAGTTGCTTCAAGTTAGGCATGGAAAAATTTCGGGGCAAGCCGAACTTACTTAATCGCCTCCCGCTCCTGTTGAGATCAGGGGCGAGGGAATCTAGTTAAAATTCTTTGGAGACGCTTAAACCGATTACTCGGGGGGAACCTGCAATGCCTGGAGTACCGGGAAGATTATTGACCAAGGACATGTAATATTCCTCATCGGTAAGGTTTAATCCAAAAAGGCTAAACTCCCAATCTTTCCAGTCGTACCCCAGGGTGGCATCGAGCAATGTATAGCTATCAATTTTATCTGTAGGATTGTCTCCTGCATGCTTCCAATAATATGTATCTCCAATAGTCTTAGTTCCGAGCTGTCCATGGAGACCGTTATCGAACCGGTAATTGATGGAACATGCCAGAGTGTGTTTAGGAATAAACGACACTTGTTTGCCCACCAAGCCGGAACCATCAAATTTGTCGTACTTCGAATCACAAAGCCCATAAGCTAATGAGAATGTAAAGTTATCTGATGGCTTCACATAGCCTTCGATTTCAATTCCTCGTGCTGTGGCTTCCTCTGCATTAGCTACATAATAATTAGTCGGATCTAAAGCATCAGGAAGTTCAAATTGATAATTTTCTATCTCGTTAAGATAGGCTGTGATGTTGAGCCCCCAAGATTTGGAAGGATTTAACAGAAGGCTGATTTCGTAAGCAAGAGTTTCCTCCTCGGCAAAGGTTGGCATTGTATCTGTGTAAGCTGAGAAGCCTCCTGGCTTTTCAGAATATGTAATGCGGGCCAGTCCAGTAATCTGTTGATTAAAAGTATGCTGCCATTGAGTTGAAGGAGAAAAGACTGAGAAGTCACTAGTGCTAGTGATATTAGATGGAGCAGCAAGTTGGCTCGTTTTATTCCTCGTCATTTTTTTATCGTACTCATCAAAACGCAGACCAAGGGAAAAATAGTCTTTATCGGTGAGATTTTTTCCCATCCAAGCGAACAAACCGATATTCTCAGACTCAATCAAGTAAGAGGTTGTTTGTCTATCTTGATCGAAAGGTGCAGGGAAGCCCGTAAGAAACCACCGGGTTGCGTCTCCTTCCGATTCATTGTCGGCATAGAAAGCACCGAGAATCCAATCGGTTTCCGATCCTTCTTGCGATTCGATTCTTATTTCCTGAGTCCATTCTATTTGGTCTTGAATAATGACCGAAGTTGCTGCCGTTGCAGTGGACATATCCAAATCCACCCGATTGGGATTCATGCTCCAATCATTTCGATTGGTCATTGAAAAGAAGCTGTAATCTTCTAGCTCATGTTCAAAAGTTAAAAATAGCTGGTTACGGTCTATTTCGGTTAATTCCTCAAAATCCGTGGCACGGGAATAAAAATCACCGCCATCTCTAAGGACCAGGGGTTGGGCGCCCAGTTCATGATTTTCAAAGTTTGCCCCGAAGCCGATTTTCGTGCCACTGCCTCGATCAACTGAGAACCGAAGCGAACCATGCCAGGTCTCGGAAGTATCGGCATTGCCAGAAGTATTGTTAATATAGCCGTCGGATAAGGCTCTTTGCAGGGCCAAAGAATAAGAGAACCCATCATCAAGAGGGCCACTACTGTTGATGTTATATTTTTGGGTATCAAATGTTCCGTAAGAAGCAGAGATTTTGTGAACTTGTATCTCTGTGGGTTTCTGAGTTTTGATGTTAATCGCTCCCCCGCTTACTGACTTGCCGAATTTGTGCCCTTGGGACCCCCTTAGAATCTCTATGCTTTCGATATCATACAAAGTCGAGGAATAGGACGAAACATCCGCCTGGGGGACTCCATCCACATAAAGTTGCACACCAGCTGGACCAAAAAGTTGGGTATTGGCAATACCTCGGATGGCAACGATGTCGCCGTAAGATTGGATGGAGTTGTTGTTAATGTGAAGATTGGGCGACAGGGCTGAAAGATCGACTAAATTGCCAATTTGGCGATCGTTTACTTGGTCGGCAGATAAAATTGAGGAACGGGAAAGATCAAGCTCTGGAATGCTGGAGCCGGAAACAGCGATCTCGTTCAATGTATCAGGGCTTTGGGCCAAGAGGTTTAAGGTTCCGAACGAAGCAGGCATTACCAAAGACAAAAAAATAGCTTTTCGTATGATCATGTTTATAGGCATTACTTTCTAAATGCCAAATCTCTAGGTTAAATACAATCAGATAGCTTGTAAAAAAGCAGTTTTAAGCATGCACTTCTGAGATTTGTAAATTAAGTACAATTTCCTCCGCAATGTTTAACGAAGCAGTAGCGGCAGGGGAGGGGGCATTGCATACATTGATGATCCGCTCGTTCTTTTGGATCAAAAAATCATCCACTAAGGAACCCTTGGGGCCAACTGCTTGTGCGCGTATGCCTGCTGGTGCAGGGGAGAGATGCTCGGACTGGATTGCTGGGACAAGCTTTTGCAAAGCCTTGACGAAAGCATGCTTTGACCATGAGCGCCACATTTCCCCCCAGCCCATTTTCCAATGTTTCATCGCCATAATCTGAAATCCCGGATATGTAATCGATTCCAGAAAGTCTTGCGGATTGAAGTCCCATTTGCCATAGGCTTCTCGGCCAAAGGCTAGGACCGCATTGGGCCCACATTCCACTCCCCCTTCGATCATACGGGTAAAATGAACGCCTAGAAAAGGAAATTTTGGATCGGGGGCGGGGTAGATTAGGTGGTTACAAAACTTTTCAGCGTTCTTGGACAAAAAGAAATATTCGCCTTTGAATGGTATGATCTTGGCCGAGGATGGTTGGCCACCCATCTTGGTGACCCGGTCTGAATGCAGTCCCGCACAATTGATGAGGTGCTGGCAGCGGATGGAATGGTGGCTGGTTTGTATGACCAATTCATTTTTGCTTCGTTCGATTTGAATAACTTTTTCACCCTTAAGGATTTGATGATGAGAGTTTTCTGTAAGCAAACCAGCCAGTTTTTCACAGACTTGCCTATAGTTGACGATGCCACATTCTGGAACATGAATGGCACCTACTCCCGCTGCATAGGGCTCGATTTCCCTTAATCTTTCCCGGGAGATAAGTTCACAGTTTACCCCATTTGCTTGTCCGCGGTCAAAAATTGCCCGCAAACGATCCATTTCCTCGATATTGGTTGCCACGATGACTTTTCCGCAAAGCTCAAAGTCAATACCGTGTTCGCGACAGAAAATTTCCATCGCCAATTTTCCTTGCCTACAATTCCTCGCCTTGAGTGAGCCTGGTTTGTAGTAAATTCCGGAGTGAAGTACTCCCGAGTTTCTGCCCGTCTGGTGCTCGGCCAGGCACTTTTCTTTTTCCACCACTAGGATAGATTGACCGGGAAATTTTTGATTCAAACGGTAAGCAGTGGCTAGTCCCACGATACCACCTCCGATTACACAAAAATCTGCTTTAATCATTCCCCCAAGCAATAAACTATTTCCTCCTGCGTGGGCAGAAGAAAAGTTACCTCAAGAAGAATTTCGGAACTTAGGAGCTTTTCTTCCAGTCCTTTAATGCACCCCTGGGGTTCTGGGATACATCTGCCCGACCATTCTTGGATATGGTTTTGCCATTCTCATCGACAATGACCAGAGAGGGGATTCCGCGTATCTCGTATTTTTTCTTTAGGGCATTGGCAGCATCGCTCCCATGAGCAATGGTATACCACTTCATGTTATATTTCTTCATGTATTCCAATTGATCTTTGGAGGATCGGTCTGAGGATACAAAAACAACTTCAAAATCCTTGGAGTTTTTATTTCTAAATTCAACCAAGCTCGGTGTGAAATGCCGGCAGGGGGGGCACCATTGAGCAGAAAAATAAATACCGACAATTTTGTTTTGTAGAACGGATGCAGAAACTTCCTTGCCTTCGCTGTCCAGTAATTTTGAAGGAAAGAGTGAGTTACTCGGGCTTTTTTGTGAAAATGTTACCTTTTGGACTAATAAAAAAACCAATAGAGAGAGAAGAGGAAAACTTAATAATTTCATACATTTCACCTTCCATTAACCATAGGATTTTAGCAAATAAAAATTGAATTAATTAGTTTTTACATTTTAACCGGCATGCCGCTTTTTTCTTGAATCACAGTGCTTTTCTTGAACAAATAAGAAACTTTGCAAACCTTAACCCCCCAAAACCAAATCAAATGAGCTTTTCATCTCTAAAACTTCACAATGCAATGTGGCCCGGTCTTGTCGGAAAAGGCGACGGCGAAGGCGAAGAACCTCCCTTTAGTCTGGAACGTATGCTTGAACTTACTGCCAATGCAGATGTGAATGGCAGAAAATTCGATGGTGTGGATTGCTTTTTATTTCACCCGCATACAGATCCGCAAGCTAGTGATGATGAATTGAAGAAAATTGGTGATCTTGTCGCAAGCCATGGTTTTGATATCGGTTCTCTGGTCGCTCCGGTTTGGCCCGGAACAGTGGGAGATTCCGCTATGGGAACTGATGAACAACAGGAAAAGTTCTTAGACGCAGTAAAAGTGGCCTGTCGCATTGCCAAGGTTTTCAATGATCATGGAGTCCGCAAGGGTGGAGTTATCCGAATCGACTCCGCTGAATTTGGAGTCGAACAGTGGAAAGCCAATCCCGGTGAAGGAACTGCCCGTATTATCGATACTTTTAAAAAAGCTGCATCTATTGCCTCCGATCACGGTGAGCGGCTAGCTGTGGAAGGTGAAATTTGCTGGGCAGGTATGCATAGTTGGAAAGATGTTCTCGATCTCCTTGAAGGAGTAGGTCAACCAGAAACTCTCGGATTTCAGGCTGACCTTGCTCATACTTATTTATACCTAATGGGCTACAATGCTCCTGAGCATGCTCTTCTGCATGATGGATATTCCGACGAAGAATTTTATGCTGCCTACGAAAAAATGACAGATAAGTTGCGTCCTTGGACAATAGATTTCCATGTCGCTCAAAATGATGGTCAGGTACATGGTGCAGGTTCTCACGATAAAACCGGCAAGCATTGCCCCGCCGATGATCCCAACGGCAAGTTGGATATTACCCGTTGTTCGAGCTACTGGTTGAAAGATTTTCAGGATCGTGGAATTAAACACATCTGTTGGGATGGATGCATGTTTCCCAATGCGACTCTGGAAAACTCTGCCACTTGGAACACAATTCTCAAGGCTATGGTTGATGTAGTTTCTGCGTAATTCACACATTTTCTTTGGCGAAGGGATGGTCTTTCATGGGCCATCCCTTTTTTATTTGAAAATGTTGTGAATAAAAAAAATCGATCAAAATGCATTTTTTCATCGAATCAATGGCGATCCTGGGTAAGGGTAGTGCAAGTGAAGGGATGGTGGAATGACTTTACGGTCATCTCTAATTCATCGGTTTGAAATAAAAACCTCAAAAAAGGATTGAAAATGGGAATAACATACAGAGAAGCAAAAAGGATTTTGGCCAAGCAGGATGAGGCCAGAGATGTAATCAACAGTTACCGGGGAATGGAGACCCTTGGCAAGCGCTTGCAACTCAGAAATAATAAGGAACTTATCCTAAAACTTTTTGAGATCGAAGAGGATGCTTCCATCGTCGAAGTCTTCGCTCACCTCAAGGCACTCTATGAGGAACAGTGGGGAGACGCCGAAGTTACTCCACCACCCGATGTGCCTGGTGAACTTAAGGAGGACCCCAAAGAAGAAAAGCTTTCGGTATCCGAAATGGCCAAAAAAGCCAAGACAGAAGAGATCTCTCCGGTCGGGCTAAGCACAGGAAAGTAAAAAAATACCAAGCTGGCTTGATTTCCTCGTCGAAAGTCGGGTAGGTTAAACATACTTGAATATTACTTCCAGATTCCAGCATACTACCACTTTATCGGGTAGTATTTTGTTGTCTCATCCCTCTTTGCAAGATCCTAATTTTTGTAAAAGTATCGTTTTTTTGTCTAACCACTCCACAGATGAAGGGACTTTGGGGGTAATCCTGAACCGTCCCCTTGGAAAGAAACTTCACCAGTTGGATGATCAATTTAATCATTTTTCCCTAGGTCAAGCAGATGTCTACGATGGGGGCCCGGTAGAAAGGGAGAAATTAATTATTGCCGCGTGGGACTGGCAAGATAGTGCCGATTCGTTCCGCTTGTACTTTGGGATCGATATAACCAAAGCTGAATCACTCCGCGAAGAAAACGAAAAGATACATATTGCCTGTTTTCTGGGACACTCCGGTTGGTCTCCCGGACAACTGGAAAATGAAATAAAAGTAGATTCCTGGCTTGTTTCTAGTCTTAACCTCAATCTCTTTGAAAAAATGAACGCCAAAGCAGAGTGTTGGAAGTCTGCAGTATCAAGGGTAAGTGATGAAATGAGGCTGCTGGCCAACGCTCCAGACAGACCGTGGAGGAATTAGTTTCGACTGTTCCTTGAGATCGCGAAATTTATTAGACAGTTTTTTTTGTTAGTGGATAAATTATTTATCATTTGATGCTCGTAAATTGGTTTGGCATCCCTTTTGCTAAAAGGTTGTTCTAATGTCCTTAGCTGGCATTCAGTCTCAATCCAGACATTTAACCCTTAAATATATGAGTAAGCATAAGCTAGAATACATATGGCTCGACGGTTACAAGCCCACCCAGAGCCTTCGCAGTAAAACGTTGATCCGAAAGGATTTCAGTGGCAAAGTTGAAGACGCTCCTCAGTGGTCGTTTGATGGTTCCTCCACGGAACAAGCAGAAGGAGGCTCTTCAGATTGTCTCCTTGAGCCTGTATATGTCATTGAAGATCCCGACCGTTTTGGTGGAAACGGTTGGTTGGTAATGTGTGAAGTCCTGAATCCAGACGGAACCCCTCACGAATCCAATGGTCGTGCCACCATTGACGATGACGATGATGACTTCTGGTTTGGCTTTGAACAAGAGTACACCCTTATCGATCTAGAAACCGAATTGCCTCTAGGATTCCCTAAGGGCGGATATCCAGGTCCACAAGGTCCTTATTACACCTCCGTTGGTGCAAGAAATACGAAGGGCCGCGAGTTGGTCGATGAACACTTACATCTTTGCCTGGAAGCTGGTCTTAATGTAGAAGGCATTAATGCCGAGGTGATGATGGGACAATGGGAGTACCAGATTTTTGCCAAGGGTGCAAAAAGTGCAGGTGATCAAATTTGGCTTGCCCGGTACCTTCTTGAGCGTACGGCCGAGTCCTATGACATTGCCATTGATCTTCATCCCAAACCAATAAAGGGCGACTGGAATGGTTCTGGTATGCATGCCAACTTCTCTAACGGAGCTATGCGTGATGAAGGCGGTGAAGCACTCTTCAAGAAAATTTGTGAAGAGTTCGGCAAAAATATCGATCGTCATATCTCGGTATACGGTGCTGATAATAACCAGCGCCTTACCGGTCTCCATGAAACCCAATCAATTGACAAGTTCAGCTATGGTGTTTCTGATCGCGGTGCATCTATTCGCATTCCTGTTGGAACCATTCAGGACGGTTGGAAAGGCCGTCTGGAAGACCGTAGGCCTGCCTCCAATGGTGATCCTTACCGCATTGCTGCTGCAATTATTAAGACCACCAAAGAAGCTTTATCTTCCTAGTTTTTATTTGGTCTATATTTTTACCAAAGGCGATGGGCTAGTCCCATCGCCTTTTTTTATGCCTTCTTTTTCATCACTACCACAAATTGATCCCCATCTGTTTTGAAAAATCGAAGAACTAAAATGCTTTGGTTTTTCTGGGAATAAATTTTTGTCTTTCTGATCCCCTTTTCGATCCAAGATGCCTCTATGGCTTTCGCTCGCTCGCTTATCAATTTGCCATGTCTGTCGATAGGCCCCTGTACCCCATGCACTTTTGCTATTTCCCACCCCCGATCTTTCCAATCCTGCACAATGTCATTAGCCGAGGGAGCGCAACTTACTAAGCTGAAAAAAATCAGTAAGCATGATAAGATTTTTACTTTTGGGTGGAGTCTTACGCTAGTAAACATTTGGCAGATCATAATTTGATTAGAAAAATAATTGATCAAAAATTTGCATCTTTACTCAGGATGGGCTCTGTTAGTTTGTGGATGGTTGCAGTACGCCAGTTGGGCAATTGCGAGATTTACCAATTCTCGCTGAGAATCGTCCGTCTCTTTTTTCAAAGTTCTACTTTCAGGAGTATTCATGCTTTGCCACTTGTTGTCTAACCTACAAACGATCCTGCGGGAGGATCGTTTCAACTAATAACCTAAAGAAAGGAATGAGATTATGTTCAATTCCATAAGATGGGAATATCAAACAACCCCTCCTTCTTGCCCGTCTAAATCGATGGGTAGAAGACTATCATCCTATGCTCCGGCACCGAGTCTGGATCGATCTAGCACAGGTATAACCTACAGTCTTTTTTTGCATGGTTTGGAAGGAGGTAGAAAGTAATGAATTCATCATCAAGGAAATTTCGTTGGCAAGATATGTTCATCCAGAATCCAGCAAAATCTACGATTGCGGAATGGGAACGAAAGCCGCGTCCAATCTTGGCCAATCCGCGCTATCCTCCCACGACCTGATTCTTTCCTTTTTGTTCGGTCAACAAACCAGTCCGTGTTTGCAAGAAAAAGTGAAGTATTAGAACTACCATAGAATCACTTCCAATTTCGCCGAAACATATACTTTTATCAAAGCTTCCACAGGAATTCTCTTGTGGAAGTTTTTTTTACCAAAGATAGGAGTGGCACAAGAGAAATTACTTCAATCGCTTGCCAACTGAATCCGCAAATGCATTGATAAAATCATGCTTCCAATCATATTGCTGAGCAGTGTAGTTATTTTTCTCTTTGCCTATCGAAAATATGGATCTTTTTTAAGCAAGCAGTGTGGGCTTGATGACTCAATTAAGACACCTGCAATTGTTAAGGAAGACGGCATTGATTATTCTCCAACCCGTGCATCCGTTCTATTCGGTCATCATTTTTCTTCCATCGCCGGAGCAGGTCCCATAGTCGGACCGATTCTTGCCGCTACCTATTTTGGGTGGGGACCGACCTGGATATGGATACTGGTCGGAGCAATTTTTGTGGGAGGAGTTCATGATTTTGGCAGCACTTTAATGTCCCTTCGTTATGAGGGTCGCTCGATTGCCGAGGTACTGAGAGGTCTGGTGGGGGGACGGGCGGGCAAGCTTTTCCTCTTATTTGTACTCCTTGCCCTTGTCTATGTGATAATTGTATTTTTGGATCTTACTGCCACAACATTTGCCAAGCAACCTGCTGTTGCTTCGGCCTCTGGCTGGTTTATTTTCGTGGCAGTATTTTTTGGTATTTTGTTACGGACTGATCGGTTTTCACTTCGTAATCTTGCCTTCCTTTTCTTCCCTCTTACCTTTCTGGGCCTTTTTGTCGGTCACTATTTTCCGGCTCCTTTATTGAGCAAAGAGCTATGGATATCGGTTACTTTGATCTATTGTTTTTGTGCGGCAGTTTTACCTGTTGGACTTTTGCTGCAACCTCGAGATTTTTTAAGTGCCGGGTTCTTATATGCCATATTAGGCCTCGGAGCTATTGGAATGCTTATTGCTGGAGAATCTTTACAACTATCCATTTTTCTAGGTTGGGAATCGGATAAGCTAGGTATGCTGGTTCCGTTTCTTTTTATTACCGTAGCCTGTGGAGCATGCAGTGGATTTCATAGCATTGTGGCTAGTGGCACGACCTCCAAGCAAATAAGACTGGAAAGTGATGCTAGGAGAGTTACCTACGGCTCGATGCTTCTTGAGGGAGTGCTGGCAGTTTTCGCACTCGCTTGTGTCGCGGTTTTGAGTGCTGGAGAGAGGGAGAGTGGGGGAACCCCAGTGGGTATCTTTGCTGCTGGTGCATCCAAGTTTTTTGCTGCGGTGGGCGTGCCTGTTCATTTAGGGGTGGAATTTGCCATGCTCGCGATTAGCACCTTTCTCCTTACCACTTTGGATACCTGTACCCGTCTTACCCGTTTTTTGATCGAAGAATTGTTTGATTGGAGAAACCAAGGAAGTCGCTATCTCGGTACTTTTGCTGCTTTGTTCTTGCCCGCCCTTCTAGTTTTCCAGTCTTTTCCAGGACCGGATGGCAGTATGCAACCAGTATGGAAGTCCATTTGGCCATTATTTGGGGCAACCAATCAATTGCTGGCTGCTTTTGCCCTCCTTACATTTGTAGTCTACTTGCGGGTGCGAGGAACTCGCTATGGCTTTGCTCTCTGGCCCGCTGTATTGATGATCTTTATGCCGATGACTGCCCTCGGATGGATGGCTTGGTCCTATGGTCTAAACTCCTTAATTGGAGGCACCTCTCTGGTAATGTTTGTGCTCGGATGTTACCTGACAACGGTCTCCTTTAAAGAGGTAAGACTTGGCAAGCAAACTACTGGATAAGGAAAGCTAACTAAAATTGATCAGCAGATCATTTTAGAGAACAAAATCAGGAGCTTTTTCCTCTGGTTGACCGCCTCCACCCGAATTAAGAGCGGCTTGCACCGTTGCTCTTAGTTTATCTGGAGGACAGGGTTTGTTGAGTATTTTAAAAAGTAACCCTGATTGCACAGCTTCGGCCCCACCAAATTCAAAGTCCGCATGTCCAGTCAATAAAATACACTTAGTGTCGGGGTTACTTTCCTTAATTGTCCTTAATAGGGTAGCACCATCCATTTTGGGCATTCTCATATCCGAAACCACCACGGGAAAATGACCCTGCTCATTGATGATCTCAATCGCCTCGTGGGGGCCATTCGCCACGGTCACATCAAAGGTTCTTCCGAGATTTAGTTTTATCCCTTTAAGAATTGATTCCTCATCATCAACAAATAAAACTCTCTCCTTCATTATTCTTATGAATCACAGTAGTTTAGTGAATGCAAGTTCTACCTTTTTAGATATTTAAGCAAGGTTGGACAGATGGATGGCTCTCATGCCTTTACCTTCCTTATTTAAATATTTTGTCGATTCCCTTGCCCAACCTTGCTATAGGATAATTTGTATGCCCGAGTGGCGGAATCGGTAGACGCTGCGGACTTAAAATCCGTTTCACCTAGTGAGTGTGGGTTCAAGTCCCACCTCGGGCACACTTTTTATAATGCCTGCTGATTGGATGCCAGGAGTGATCTGGCCAATGCAAACGAAGTGTTATACTATCTGGCCTTTACCCGTACGCGAATGAACTGGGTGGTTCCTGCGGAAGTGGCGG
>JAYNJW010000033.1:0-19240 GCA_038110535.1 Opitutia bacterium
TATTTATTAAGGGAGTCCCGCAGGGATTTCCACTTCTTCAGTCTTTCCGCAATCGCGGATTCTGCACCCGATGATTTAGGACGGTATAAAGTAAGCGGTTTTTCCAGGTATTGCTGACCGGAAATATTTTCGGGAAATTCGTGGCTGTATAAGTAGCCCTCCTCTCCTTCCTTCCGGTCCTTGCGGTTGCGACCATGACGATCCCTAATCGAAGATGGAACCGACTGCACCGGTTGTTCCCTAAGTGCCCGCTTGGCTTCCCCAATGGCAAGGGTGGCGGAGTTACTCTTGGAACAGGTGGCTAGAAATAAAACCACATGGGCAAGATTGAGCTCGCACTCGGGCAAACCGATTGTCTCGCAAGCACGAAAGGCAGCATCTGCCATGAGTAAGGCACGGGAATCCGCCAAACCAACATCCTCCGAGGCAAAAATGACCAGTCTACGAGCAATGAAGCGTGGATCCTCTCCGCCGGCAAGCATCTTGGCCAACCAATAAACTGAGGCATCTGGATCGTTTCCCCGCATGCTCTTGATCAGGGCTGAGGCGGTGTCGTAATGCTCGTCCTCTCCGCGGTCATAACGTACTCCCCGTTCCTGAGCAAAAGAAGCAATTTCCTTCTTCCCCAGCTTGGAATTTTCGGGATGCCCCTCCACAATAGTTTCCAATAAATTGTAAGCCCGGCGCATATCCCCATCTGCCAAGAGAGCAAGGGTGGACAGAGCTGCTTTATCTACGGAACAATTTCGGTTGCCCAGGCCTCGCTCGTAATTCTTTAGGCAAGAATTTAGAGCAAGACAGATCACCTCCTGACTCAGGGGCTGGAGGGCAAATAGATGCGAGCGGCTAAGCAATGGATCAATCACATAATACCTAGGATTATGCGTGGTCGCACCGATCAGGCGTACCTCCCCGGATTCGATATCAGGCAAGAGCAGATCCTGCTGTGCTTTAGTAAACCGATGAATCTCATCAACAAACAAATAGCACTTCGCCGATCCGTGATAACGGGCAAGTTTCAATGTCTCCCTAAGTTCGGCAACATTGGAAGTAACCGCATTGACCTTGAGTAGTTCACAACCTCCTTCTTGAGCGATAACGCTGGCAAGAGTGGTCTTGCCCGTACCCGGTGGACCAGCGAGAATAAGGTTACCAATTCGGTTTTCCCGGATTAATCTTGGAAGAAGGCAACCTGTACCCAGTAACTGGTCCTGCCCCAGCACCTGAGCAAGGTTAATTGGGCGCATCCGTTCGGCCAGAGGTGGGCGGGGCCTTTCCCTTCGAGACGGTTGCTCGAGGGAAAATTTCATAACTTCTTCCTGCATAAGATCCTGTTTCATCCAAACAGTCTTAGGCACACGGGGCAAGCCAATGGAGAAAAGGAGGGAACAAATTGATCAAGGGACAATCCTGTTGCACCAACAAGTGATCACAAAATGTACAACTTACAAATTTAGTGAGGTGAAAAAACAACCAGTTTGCAAGATAACGATTTTTTGGCACGGGTTTTGCAATAGTACATTCAAATAGATCATTGAATGATCTTAACATACTGAATATCAATACTTAATAAAAATGAAATTAAAATCCCTTATGTTATTAAATTTGGGCGCAGTTACCTGGAAGCTTTTTCTTCTAGGGATTATTTTTGCGTTCTCCCACGCCGTGCCAGCCTATGCGGATGATCATGCGGAGGCTACAGTAGAGGAGGAAGCTGGTCCCGTTGATGATTATCTTGAACTGCTAGAAGCACAGGGGGAGTATGCTCCTGCATATGACTTTTTCACCACCTCCATGCTCTGGACAGTCATTGCAGCGGCCCTTGTTTTTCTGATGCACCTTGGATTCGCCACTTTGGAATCTGGTCTGTGTCAGAAAAAGAATACAGTTAACATACTTTTTAAGAATGTGTTCATCATTTCCATCGGTATTTTAACCTACGCTTTATTTGGATTTAATACTCATTACCCTGGAGATTTCAATGGCTGGTTCAGTTGGGGCGGAATGATTGGAGACCTCAATGCAGATGGGGGAGCAACTTGGGGATACGGCGGACTTGGCTTGGCCATGACTGGTTTTGGGGACTTCATCTTTCAGGCGATGTTTGCGGCCACTGGAGCAACGATCGTTTCGGGTGCCGTTGCTGAACGGGTAAAACTATCCTCCTTTATGCTCTTCGCCCTATTATTTGTCGGCGTTGCCTATCCTGTTGCCGGTTCCTGGCACTGGGGTGGAGGCGTTCTTTCCGAGCTTGGATTCAAGGACTTTGCCGGGTCTACCGTAGTCCATGCTTTTGGCGGATTTGGTGCTCTTGCCTGTGTGTTGGTCCTTGGTCCACGTCGTGGTAAGTACACTGAAAACGGAATCAAGCCCATCCCCGGTCACAACTTCCCACTCGCGGCAATTGGAGTGTTCTTACTCATGTTCGGTTGGTACGGATTCAATGGCGGTTCCGTTCTCTCTGCCGAACCAGCTGCTCTTGGATTGGTTTTCACAACGACTACGCTGGCTGCATGTGCGGGAGCATTAGGTGCCATGTTCACCTCCTGGTTTGCCCTGAAAAAGCCTGACTTGTCCATGGCTCTGAACGGAATCCTTGCAGGCTTGGTTGGTATAACTGCAAATGCAGATGTGGTATCGGTAGGAAGTTCCATTATCATTGGTGCAATTGCTGGCGTGATTGTTGTCTTTGCTATCACCTTCTTTGATAAGTCAAAAATTGACGATCCTGTTGGTGCGATCTCCGTGCATGGCGTTTGCGGAATTTGGGGAACCTTGGCCGTTGCGATCTTCGCTGACGGGTTTGATTTCATGGTTCAACTCAAAGGTGCATTGCTTGTAAGTATATTCGCATTTGTCTTTGCCTATGTTGTATTTAGTGCACTCAAAGCAATCATGGGAGTGCGTGTGAGCGAAGAAGAAGAAGAACGTGGGCTTGACATTACCGAGCATGGGCAAGAAGCCTACACTAACTAACCAATCGTTTCCCGCCACGATCTATTAATCTCACACCAAAGAAATCATTATGAAATTAGTTAAAGCCGTCATCAAGCCATTCAAGCTTGAAGAAGTAAAGGACGCCTTGTCCGAAATTGGAGTTGAAGGCATGACCGTATCCGAAGTAAAAGGGTTTGGTCGCCAGAAGGGTCACACAGAAATCTACCGCGGTAGTGAATACACGGTCGACTTTCTTCCCAAAGTAAAAATAGAGATCGGTGTTGCCGATGACTTGACCGACAAAGTTGTGGATGCCATTGTGGGTGCCGCACAGACTGGAAAAATCGGAGATGGTAAGATCTTCATCCTTCCCATGGAGGAATGTGTACGCATTCGGACTGGAGAAAAAGGAGATGAAGCACTGTAATCATACCTGACTGACTTCAATCCTCGATCAAGCAGGTAAGTCTATAAAATTCCTGCCACTCTCTTAACTAGGCCCGGTCCTTCTTGGACCGGGCTTTTTTTCGTTTTCAAACATGGAAAGATCATGAATAAGATTCATTATGAAAATTATAATTGCTCATTCAGCAATTTTGTCCCTAGTAATTCATTAAGTACCAATTGGCAGTAATTCAAAAACCATTAATTCCCATGATTTCAAGATATCTACTTCTCCTTATAAGTATCGGGCTTTCCCCTCTAATGTTCGCGCAGAGTACAGACCCTGCCACCAGCGGTTCTGCAGATGCTTCGATTGAACTTGTACAATCCGCACCTGAAGTTGCAGTAGAGGAAGCCTCGCTCGACAGTGGTAACACCGCTTGGATGCTCACCGCAACTGCTCTTGTTTTATTCATGACCCTGCCCGGCCTCGCCCTGTTTTATGGCGGGTTGGTTCAGTCCAAAAATGTACTCTCCGTGCTGATGCATTGTTTTGCAATTGCCTGTCTTGCCTCCATCATATGGTTTGCAGTCGGATACAGCCTGGCTCTTACCCCTGGGGGTCTGGGGGATGATGCCCGTAGCTGGATTGGAGGAACCCAACATTTTTTCCTCCAACCTCTGAGTGCCGATTCTTTAAATGGAGATCATCCAGAAACTGTCTGGATTATGTTCCAGATGACCTTTGCCATTATCACACCCGCCCTAATTGTGGGTGCTTTTGTTGAGAGAATCAAATTTTCTGCGGTTCTTCTCTTCAGTGCACTTTGGCTCGTTGTGGTCTACTGCCCGGTATGTTACTGGGTCTGGGGTGGTGGCTGGCTTGCTGAACGAGGAGTAATTGATTTTGCCGGTGGTATTGTGGTTCACGCCACGGCCGGGGCATCCGCCCTCACCCTTGCGGCCATGCTCGGACGCAGGCATGGATTTCCCAAAAGCTTAAAACCTCCACACAGCCCCGGAATGGTTATGACGGGTGCTGCGATGCTTTGGGTTGGATGGTTTGGTTTCAATGCGGGAAGTGCAGCCGCGGCAGACACAAGTGCGGGGATGGCAATGCTGGTCACTCATTTATCCGCAGCAACCGCCAGCTTGGTGTGGATGTTGGTAGAATGGCGAAAAACCGGCAAACCCGGATTAGTGGGAATCGTTACCGGAACCATTGCCGGATTAGCAACCATTACCCCTGCTTCAGGAAGCGTGGGGCCCTTAGGAGCTATCATCATCGGTGCATCTGCCGGAATTATCTGCTATTATGCCTGTGCATTTGTGAAAGAGAAACTTGGAGTGGATGATTCTCTGGATGTGGCCGCCGTTCACGGAGTGGGCGGAATTCTCGGTACATTGTTATTATCCTACCTTGGATGGAAAGGCGAGCTTGGTGGGCTTGGTATCAATCATGAAATCTGGAAAGACCAGTTGGTGGTCCAAGCTCAGGGATGTCTGGCTGCCGTTGCCCTTTCTGTGGTAGCCACCTACATTATCGTGAAAGTCATTTCCGCCCTCACTAATGGTATACGTGTTTCCGATGATGAAGAAACAAAGGGGCTTGACCAAGCGGCTCATGGAGAGAATGGTTATACCCTCAGTTAATTCAGCGTCTCTTTAACAAAACAAAATTTCCAAGCATATGAAACTTATAAAATCTATCATCAAGCCATTTAAACTCGAAGATGTTAAGGATGCTCTTTCTGAAATCGGAATTGAAGGAATGACCGTAATCGAGGCAAAGGGATTTGGACGCCAAAAAGGACATACCGAAATTTATCGCGGGAGCGAATATACCATTGATTTCCTGCCCAAGGTTGTGATCGAGGTGGCTGTGCCTGATGATCTGGCTGATAAAGTGATTGAAACCATTGTCAAGGCAGCCAAGACTGAGAAGATTGGGGATGGTAAGATTTTCGTCCTTCCTGTCGAACAGGCGGTCCGTATTCGGACTGGAGAACAAGGCGAAGTCGCTCTGTAACCCCTCCCAGAAACATCCCTTTTAAAAAAGGCATTCGGGCTAATTTCCCGAATGCCATTTTTATCTTAAGCCATCAAGCGTCCAAATTAACCAAGCCACGGTGGCATAAATGGGGAAGGCCATCAATTGCTTGAATGATTCCATCCACGCTCCAGGTTTGGGCAATCTCTCTATCCACGCAGGGAAAAAAGAAAGCAGAAGGTAAGGAGTTGATAATCCAAGTCCAATACTGGTAAAAACAACCAGCGAAGGCAAAGCAGGCATGGTCAGGGCCGCCCCCACTGCCACTCCAAGAAATGGTGCCATGCAAGGGGTAGCCACCACCGTGGCCAAGACCCCTGTAAAGAAACTTCCCCACAGTCCTGACTTTCGGGAAAGATCAGCACCGAATCCAGTGACGGACATTCCGATCTCGAAAACTCCGCTCAAACTTAGTCCAAAGAGGAAGAGCAAAACAGTAAGGATTAGCACGAATAAGGGTTCCTGCAATTGAAACCCCCAGCCGAACTGTTGCTCCAACCCATCTCGCAAAAGCAAAAGAATACCAACAAGAATCCAGAAAGACAGCAACACCCCCAGAGTAAAGACCCACCCATGGCGAACAACTAAACCTCGGTCTTCCCCGGCTTGCCTGACAAAGCCCAAAATTTTCAATCCAATTACTGGAAATACACAAGGCATAAGGTTGAGAATCAATCCACCCATCCATGACAGACCAAGCAGGGCTAAAAAATTATTTGATTCCTTCGTGACTTCCTTGATTGCCTGGCCCGTTTGAACCACTTCTACAATGTGCTCACCAGAAAGAATCTCAGGCAGATAAACGGGAGAAGACTTATTGCCTGCCTTGGTTGCTGGGTAAAAAACATTGAAGGGGATCCCTTCTCGACCATGGCTCTGCAATGAATTCAGGATTTCGGGGCTTTTTTTAGTCCAATCTGCACGGAGAAGTGACACATCATGAGCAAACAAAGAGTTCCTGACTGACTCTTCCCTGTACACGCGTTTATTCACCTGACAGGAAAGGCACCACTTAGCGGTGTAGTCAATGTATACCGCTTTTCCCTTTGCCAATAGCTCATTTTGCAATTGCATGGACCATGGCTGCCATTGCAAAGAACCCGATAATGAAGAATTTGTTTGCTCAGGATAACCCAGCCATATGCCGGTTCCGAGACTAAGCAAGGAGAGGAGTTGCCAATTTTTAGCAAATGCCAAAGGTTGGCGTGATTTCCCATAGGCCCATGCTGCCATTGCAATTAAAACAAGACCCAGCAACAAATACAATAAATGGAATTGATTGGCCGATACACCATCAACAACCAAGGAAGTAGTTGTGCCGGTCTGGGGAAGGTTTAAATTTACTGGTACGGAAACATACCATGAATTGGCAAGAAGGGGATGCGATAATATTCCATCCAAAGATTCCGGCACTTGTTCGACTACTTCCCCAACTTGCCAATTGATCCGTAATGTTTGGGACTCGGCCGAATAAAAAGCACTTGTATGATCGATCGAGATGGCAGGGTTTTCAGGAAAGAAGGAAAACTCACTCTTCGAAAAACTGGAAAAATGCTCAGCTTGAATATTAATTGTACCACTCCTGCCCTCGGTTGTTGCCCAAGCAGAGGCCCCAGCGGGCAAACCAGAGGGGAGACGGCTTCTGGCCTGATCAAGTAAGGAAATTTGATCAGAAAAAACCTGAGATTCCACCCCTTTTTCAAGGAGTAAGGAGAATGGATATTCGTAGGGCAAACAGGTGGATTCGTTGCAGATCAAGGCTTCAAAGTTTCCCTGGATTTCTACTTCTTTTTCTATGATGGAGGGAGCCACCAAACGGGAAAGCAGGGTAAAATCATTTTTCAGGGCATATCCATTCATTCCCTCGTACTCATAAAGGTAAGGAGGTGGGAATTGCAGCGGGTCAGCAACCCAGCCATGGGGAAGATTCCAACGGAGGGTGCTGGGATAACCCGATTCGCCCTGGTTTTTCCAATAAATGTGCCATTCGGGAGAGAGGGAAATCTCAACCCCGACCCAGACCTCCGCATTCGGAGATACTGCCGAAGTATCACAAATTATGCGGATATCAATTAATTCTTCAGTTTTTACCTGCTCTGAGAACAGCAAGGATCCCCAAAAGAGTCCTCCAAGAAAAAAGAAAATACGATAGCCCAGCACAAGCATGGCAAGCAAACAAAGGATCAGGGGAAGAGGTTGAAACTACCCCGAGTACTTTCACAAAATTCTTGCACCGATCTTTGCAAACTAGATGGCCATGTAAGGTGTTCCGGCAAGGTTTGAAAAACATGAACCCTGGGAATTTTGGAAACTCCTAATTCTAAACCGGCAAGAAAGTTATCAAATGCCTTGTCCCAGGGAATGGAAAACTTCCGGGACATTGAATCTGGCTCCATGGTATCCAAAGACAATCTGCGTAGAGCGATTTCTTCAATTTCTTCCTGTTTCTCAGGCAAATTTCTTTCGCTCTGTAATGCAACCAGCCAATAACCTGCCGTTTTCCGAATTAACGAGCTCAAGCCATCTCCTACCCCACCAGTTTGCGGACGACCCGAGGAATTGGCAGTTGGCCTAATACCCAAGCCATTGTAATCGTTTTGGGAAACTTCATCAGGAGAAAAGTCGGGCATATTCCCAGCCAGGAAAAACACCACATCCGGATCATAGCTCACCGCAGTGGCCAGACCATACCAGGGGCCAACCACTCCAGGTAAAACCTGGGCATATAAAAGTTCTTTAGGGTAAAACTGATTCCTTCCCTGTTTGAGTAAGTCAGGGGTCTTTCCCAGGCTGGTGATCCACTCGGTTGCATAGCGTTTATTTTCATCGTTTGCCCGGAGGATGGTTTTTCCCAAAGCATGAGCTTCACGGAGGTTCCAGCATAGAACCAAATTGAAATAGGAATTTGCTGAAAGCTTGGTAAGGGATTCAAGCACAGCCAATTTCATGCGTTCCAGCCGATCGGTCGCATCGGGGCCTTTTAATTGATAAGACCCAACATCTAAGACATATACGACATGTTTGGCTTCATAGTCCTGACCGAGAAAACCCACCCGGTTTTCCAGTTCCAAAGTCGACGGGGGTTCTGGTAGTTTTAGAGCAGGAGCAAGCATCTGTTCGAGGTTTGGCTGGGCATTTTTGGCCAGGACTGGATTTTCCATTTTATTGACCTCTTCCCCCGTTGAATTACCTCCAAATGCGTCCACTCGTTCGATTAATTCGTCAAGATCAGCCGGTGCTTGATTGAGTGCGGTTTGATCACTGGCATTGATCTCCGCATCCGCAGGGAGGGAGGATAAATCCATGTGATTGAGAATAGAAGGGCCGTGCGGATTGACCGACAAATACCAAACTCCCCAGATGATTGCACCTGCAAGGTTTAAAAAGAAGCTAAAAAGTAAGCCCAGTTTGAGATACCAGGGTACAAACCTTACTTTTCGGGTTCTGGATGTGCGAGGGGGACGAACAGGATTAGTCTCATAAATTTTACCCCCATTTTTGATCAAATGATCGTGCCATTGCCGAAACTGTTCATCCGAGATACCGTATTTTTTGCACTGTTCATCTTGGGGCACACCCCGAATAATGGACTCCAATACAATCCTGAGCTTTTGCTCTCCCGTGAACTCTTCAGGCATGTTCTATCCCTAGCAAAGCTAGTGCTGTCGTGCAACCGCCAATGCACTGACTGCAGCGGTTTCTACCCGCAGGACATGGTGGCACAAAGTAAAAAAGGAGAACCCAGAATCACGGGCCTTGGCCTCTTCCTCCAAAGTCCATCCCCCCTCCGGACCGACAAAGATTGAAAGCTTATTTTGATTCGACTTGGGAGAAAACTTGATCGAATCCTGCCGAAGGCTGCCCATCCAATAATCAACATTGGGCTGGGATGGAGAAAGAGCATCGTCAAAGGTAATCGGGTCATCGAAGAGAGGCATCCAAGGATTGCCCGATTGCTTGCAAGCTTCTTGGGCAATCTTGTGCCAACGATTTTTTTTATTTTCTAATTTCGTCTGATCAAAACGACCTTCCGTCCTTTCGGTAAGCAAAGGAGTCAACCGGTCTACTCCCAATTCGGTCAATGGCCGAATCAAGTCCTCCCATTTATTCCCCTTGCCCAGTGCAATTACCATTTGAACCTGGGGCACAAGTTGGCTGGCATGCTTAACTTCCAAAACACGAACCCTCACTTTTGCACGGTTCACGGCAACGCATTCGGAGCGAAAACATCCTCCCCGACCATCAAGTACTTCAAGGCTTTCTCCTACCTGTATTCGTAAAACACGGGACAGATGGATTGATTCTGTTTCAGACAGATCAAACTCCTCGCCCACAAAGGTGGGGGATTTTTCACTAAAAGCCCGAATGATCCGATTCATTTAAGTAAAGCTAGAAAATACTGCTTGCTTGGCAACTCAACACCATGCAAGGGATGAAGTGGTGAATCAGTCAGTTTTTACAGTACCATGCGGATAAGCGGTGGGAAAGCCCGCGGAATACCTTTGCGTGTTCCAAAAAAAAGCGGTGTTCGTCCGGCCATTGAGACTATGCGGGAACGATTATTTTCGAGCCTTTTTCAGGACATCAAAAGTGCATCCGTACTCGATCTTTTTGCTGGTTCTGGTGCTTATGGTCTCGAAGCCCTTAGCAGGGGAGCAAGCCATTCAACCTTCGTGGAGAAAAACCGGCTGGTCTTTGGTGAACTCAAGACAAACCTTGGTGCCGTCCTAAAGAGTGCAGACATCATTGGAGAAGCGGGCATACTGATCAATCGGGATGTGCTTCAATTCTTACATAATCCCCCGCAATATCCTTACGATTTAATCTTTATTGATCCTCCCTACGCTGAAATTGAAAACTTATGTCCGAAAATTTTCCACCTCCTTCATGCCAATCGATTTCTTAGCACCAAGGGTCTAGTCATTCTTGAAACACCGGGTGAATTATTGATGGAATTCCCCAACTGGAAGGTTGAACGTTTGGTGGGAAAGGAAAAACGAGGGTCTCCAGTCCACCGGATTTACTCCTCTCCCCACCCCCGCCCAGACCAATAATTGGCTGATAAATACCCCACCGCAGCTACCATCGCAGTTTCCACACGCAGCACCCTCTGACCCATATGGCAAAACTCAAAGCCCTGCTGGCGTAGATAAACTCGCTCCGATTGAGACCATCCACGCTCAGGCCCTATTGCAAGTTGTGCCCCATGCTCATCTAATCGTTTGACCGATGACAATGCACCAGTGGCTTCATAGATGTCGAGTCCTAGACGCAGAGAGGATTTAAACCGCGAAGATGAAAGGGCTTCCTCCAAACTGTCAACCTTGATAGTCCAAGGCAGATGGCAGGAAAATGCCTGCTCCGCACCCTTGACCAATAATCGTTGCCACTCTGCTTCCCAAAGAGAACTTTTGCCGTAGGATAACTCTCCTTTCTTAGCACGGAAAAAAATAAGCTCAGACACGCCCAACGCGGCAGACTGTTCAATAATTTTGCGACAAGTTTGTGGACGGGACAGCCCAATCAGCAGAGATATTGGAAGGAGATCACTAGGGTGCGGACTACTCCATTGCAGAGAAATTTGCACAGTTCCTGAATTAGTCCATGTTACCAATCCTTTGCCCCGTGGTCCATTGACCACCCCAAAATCAACCCGGTCACCATTTTTGGCTTGAAGTATCTTCTTCAAATGAATGGCACGTGGGTCATCTACGGACCATTCCACCGTTGAGTCCGCTTGGTTGAGCAGAAAAAGGTTCAACGGGACACAAGCCAGAGTGCCTGATAAGGCCGGAGTTCTAACCCTTCCATGGTCCACTGAATCTCACCGCCAGTGATCAGGTCCTTGGCCTCTCCAGAAGGAAACCATTTTTTTAGGTCTTTCATTTGATTGACTGGGCTAGTACGGGGCAGAAAGTTATAGAGACAAACAATCGATTGATTCCCATCTTGGGATGAACGTACCAATCCAAATATGGCATCGCCCAAATTCAATACTTCCTGAGACGCATCAGGATGAAAAGCTGGTGCGGATGCTCGCTTCCTCAAGGTCGTTACATACCAGTCAAAAACTTTTGAACCAGTAGTATTCTTCTTTTCGAGCATCGATTCGAGGTCCGTAAGCTTCCACTTTTTGCGGTTTAAAGTACGGGCACGGCCCGTTTTTCCAAAACCTTCCTGGTCATTGGGTGTGGCACACAGGGAATGGAAATAAACCGCAGGAATTCCCTGCAAAGAAAGAGCAAGTGCCTGAGAACAAAGAAAGCGGGTTTCACCAAGCTCTGACTGTTTCGGATCAGAGAGGGCGGAATAGTAAGTGACATTAAGCTCATAAGGAGATTCGGATCCATCGGGCATACTTCTCATGGAAACCTTGCCACCCTTAGCTTCGATTTCCTTGGCTAGGGAAAGCACCTCCTCCTTGGGTAGAATACCTTCCAGCGGACGAACCCCCACTCCATCATGACTGGCAGTAAAATTCAGGAAATAACAATCCTTGGGAGGAGGAGCCAAATTGGCAGCCCAGTTTCTCAAATGCTTGGATGTACCTCTCAAAAGACCATGGAGTAAAAGAGGAGGTAAAGAGAATTGGTAAACTGCGTGTGCTTCATCACCCTTTCCAAAATAAGATACATTTTCCTGATGGGGAACATTGGTTTCCGTCAGTAAAATAGTCTCAGGAGCGACCACCTCCACAAAACTCCGAATCAATTTAATCACCTCATGAGTCTCGGGAAGATGCAGGCAATTGGTACCCAGTTTTTTCCAAAGAAAAGCGACCGCATCGAGACGTAAAATCCGGCAACCCATGGAGAGGTAAAACAATATGATATCCAGAAACTCGAAAAGAAGATCGGGGCAGGCCCAGTCCAGGTCGACCTGGTCGGCACTGAAAGTGGTCCAGACATTTTTCTCCCCTTCGCGGGTTTGATAAGGAGTAAGCAGAGGGGTGGAGCGCGGACGCACCACCGCGGAAAGGTCAGCTTCCGGATCACCCTCCATGATATAATTCATCCCCGGTTCCACTCCGGAAACAAATTCCTTAAACCAGGCACTTTTGGACGAGCAATGATTAAGCACCAAATCGAACATTAACTGGAACTCCTTGGATAAATTCTCAATATCGGTCCATTTTCCATAATCAGAATGAACCTGACGGTAATCCACCACCGAAAACCCATCATCCGAAGTCCAGGGATAAAAAGGTAGTAGATGCACGGTGGATACCGCATCTTTTAAATGCTGAGAACAAAATTCCCGCAAAACATCCAGGGGTGCCCTCCCCTTCGACTGTATCATGTCTGCATAGGTGATCAGTACCACATCCTGCTGGCTCACTCCGTTTAATTGAGTACTGGACGACAAACCTACCCCTACCCCGTAACGACCAATCATTTGGTACATCCGGTCAAGCAAGCGGTCTGACCGATTCACCCCATACAGTTTACCGAGGCGCCGGCGGAGAAGTTTCAGCCGGGTACTTGAGATGTGCTTGATTGCGGTCTGGGTGAAATAACTCATCGGAAAATCCTCCTTAATAACCGGTCAAATCGGCGATGAATGCACGCAGGTTACTGCGGATGGTGGAGTAAGAATAAAATTGGCGGGCCACCTCATAGTTGTGATTCACAATTTCTTCGCGCAAATCCGAGTCGGTCAAAATTTGGCGAACCTGACGGGCAATGGTTGGAGTGACAAATCCATCCATGGTGAGCAAGCGAAAACCTTTGGGCTCAATATCCCGGACAAAAATAGAATAACGGTTAATCAGTACGGGTTTTCGGAAATAAATCGCTTCCAGCAAAGCATTGCCAAATCCCTCATAAGTACTTGGATAAGTTACAAAATCGGCATGGTGGTATAGATCCCACAGTGTGTAGACTTTGCGTCCTTCGGAATCCCGCTGGCGAACTTCGCCAACCCGGTCAGCAACGATCCTCATATCCACTCCTTCCTCTTTGGCCAATTGTTCGAGCATGCCAAGGTATTCATAGCCCTCGTCCCCGGCCTCATGAGAAATCACCAGTTTGCATCGCGGATCTTTGAGCAAGCTGACCAATTTAATCGCCTGTTCAATTCCTTTACGGGGAACGACCCGGGTAGGTTGTAAAATAAAGAAATCATCCTCACTTAGTCCCAGTTCCTCACGGACATCGGATGCATAATCATCCACTGGTTCGGGCGGGTTTTCGAAATCAAACACATTGGGAATGACCAAGGATGCACTGCCCTTGCGCAAAGCAAGTTGTTCCTGTGCTTCCTGATTAATGACCACATCGCGCATATTCCCAAGCTTGGGAGGAAAACTCATGTCGAGGTACTCAGGGATACAATTGACCGAGAACCTGGTGCGCTCCCAGTAAAAATCATGATGATGGGCAATTGCTGGCATCCTAGTCTCGGAAAGAAATTCAGTCAGGGCAATCCCCAGCGGGACATGCATAGGAATAGCCAGACAGTTTTGCGGAATCAAAAGATCGATCGCAAATTTTTCGACAAATCGATAGAGGGTACTCTTCAGGTAATCAGCGAGGGCACGGATTCGCTCCGTTACAAACCGATCACGGTGCGTCCCTTTCCAAATCTGCTCATTGATCCATTTATTCTCGGAAAATCCGAAATATGCCTCTGGTATCACATGGCTAATATCGGGATTCCGGTCACTTTGTCCGCTATACCAATAACTTATATGACGGTCTTCCCAAAGTACTTCCGCCCATTTCGCACTCTCGAGAGAGACTCCGTCCTGTCCCGCAAATCTGGTTGATACAAATCCTATATTTTTTGCCATTTGATTGAGAAAAAACGAAAAATTAATACATTCCCCTCATTGGGTGATGCAGGAAGCTCCCTTTTATTTCAACAACTAAAACGAATTCTTCGGTTAGGCTTTACAAAATCCAT
Source organism: Opitutia bacterium (assembly GCA_038110535.1). Taxonomy (GTDB): domain Bacteria; phylum Verrucomicrobiota; class Verrucomicrobiia; order Opitutales; family Seribacteraceae; genus Chordibacter. The sequence goes on from JAYNJW010000033.1 coordinate 14,276, forward strand.
GTCCAAGCCTTATTCCAATCATAGATGGCAATTCAACAAACTACTAGTGAAGTTCGGCTTGATGATCTGCTCAAGGATATACCCAGCAGAATTAAAATGATTCGCGAAAAGCGGGATTCCCTCTTAACTGACGCGGTCTTGCTCGGTGAAATTCCTTCTCCCACTTACGATGAGGGAGAACGTATCCGTGTGGTGGTCGACCGATTTCGAGAAAATGGCTTAAGCCATCCGACGGTGGACGAGTTTGGTAATGCCTCGGCCCAATTACCCGGCAGCATCGGTCAATCATCCATTTTGGTCATGGCTCATGCTGACAGTGTATTTTCTCCCGAAGTACGCCATGAAATTCAAGTCGGATCCGATTCCATGACCGGTCCCGGGATTGCGGATAATGCTCTGGGACTTGCCGCGATGATCTCCCTGCCTAGAATCCTGCAAGACTTGAACATTCAATTGAGTGACAACCTCATCCTTGTGGCCAACGCCAAAAGCTTGGGACGGGCCAACCTAGAGGGTGCCCGGGGATTTCTGGAAACCATGAGTCTGCCAGCACGTGCCGGAATCTGCCTAGAGGGATCGAGCCTCGGGCGATTGAGCTATTCCGGACTGGGTACCCTGCGTGGTGAAATTACCCTGCAAGTTCCCAGCGATTATGACTGGAAACGATTTGGGGCTGCAGGAGCGATCAGTCACTTGACTGGTTTAATCAATCAGATTCGGGAAATCCCTATCTCCAAAGAGCCAAAGACCAAGCTCGTGTTTGGTGGTTTGAAATGCGGGTCCAGTTACAATACTTCTCCCCGTCAGGGCAGTCTCCGATTTGAAATTACCAGTGAGGGAGATGAGATCATTGGTCAGATGGAAAATCAGTTGAATGACATCTGCGAACAGTTTTCTGCTGAAACCGGCACTCAGGTGAAAATGGAAGTCGTTGCCAAGAGACAGAACTGCGGAATTTCCTTCACTCATCCACTGGTCAAAACTACCCGCTCCATCATGCAAGAGGCAGGAATCACTCCACAGGTGGATCCCAGCACCGGCGATCTCAACGCCCTCATCCTTGGTGGCTTGCCTGCGGTTACTCTAGGATTGACCACCGTGGAAAACCTGCGCGAAGTCAATGAAACTGTTCATTTGGATCCCCTTTACGCTGGCATGGCCCAGTTAGTTACTTTGATCCAGGCGATCGATCAGGGAATTTGCGAAGCATGAGCAAGAAGCAGGAAACTTGGCTGGAACGGAATACCTTTCATCACGGGGCCTTTTGGGACCTGATCAAACTGGTTGAGGAGAAGGAAAAAAAAGGGCTCAAAATCTCCCTCTGTATCCCCACCCTCAACGAAGAAAAAACCATAGGTAAAGAAGTATTGATTCTTCGCTCCGAACTGATGGAGCGCTACCCATTAGTGGATGAATTTGCGGTGATTGATTCCGGTTCCGAGGATAAAACACTAGAGGTGGCCAGTAATTATGGGGCCGATGTTTACCTGGCTTCCGACATCCTGCCCGAAGTGGGCAACAAACGAGGAAAAGGGGAAAATCTTTGGAAAGCGATCCATCAGCTCAAAGGAGATATCATTTGTTATGTGGATGCGGATATTTCCAATATCCACCCACGCTTTGTCTACGGTTTGGTCGCCCCACTTATTAATCGTGAAGAAATCACCTATGTAAAAGCTTTCTACGATCGCCCCCTGAACTACTCCAGTGGTCTGCGCCCTAGTGGCGGTGGTCGTGTGACTGAAATTTTAATCCGTCCCTTATTTGCTCTTTTCTATCCGGAACTCTCCAATGTGATTCAACCTCTCTCCGGAGAATATGCTGCCCGTAGAGAAGTACTGGAGAAAATTCCTTTCCCCATTGGCTATGGTGTGGAAACTTCTCACCTGCTTGACTTGTACGAGTTACACGGACTGGAAACCTTTGCTCAGACCGATCTGGACCGAAGAGTCCACCGCAATCAGACCACCAATGCCTTAGGTAAGATGAGCTTTGGTATTCTACAGACTTTTTTCAACCGCTTGCATGCCCAGGGCAAATTGGACAAGATGCCAAACCTCGAAACTTTTTACCGCCACTTCGAAGTAGAAGATGGAAATTACAGGCAGTTGATCCAGGAGGTGGTGGAAGAGGAAAGACCCCCAATGATCGAAATCGAAGGATACCGTAACCGCACTCTTTCCTCCTGATCAATTTGCAGATCGCATGAAAATCGCCCTCGTTCATTACCACCTGCAACCAGGTGGAGTGACCCGGGTGATTGAAAACACTATTCAGGCTTGGAAAAAAAGCCGTTCTTGCCCTGAACAACTGGTGGTTCTGTCTGGTCGGCCTTACTCCGGAAAAGTGATTCAACAGGTGCAAGTAGTGGAGGGCTTGGACTATACAGACACTAACTCGGTAATAGATCCAAAACTCCTCAAGCAAAGAATGGAAGATGCCGCCATTTCTACTCTCGGCGAGCTTCCGGATGTTTGGCACATCCATAACCATTCCCTTGGGAAAAATCCAGGACTCAGTGGTGCAGTTGCCGAACTTGCCCACTCCGGTGCTCATTTATTGTTACAACCACATGATTTTGCGGAGGATGGAAGACCGGATAATTTTAGCAACCTGGGAGATACCCGCAGCCTGCTTTATCCCACTGGGGCACATATTCATTACGCTGTCCTCAATCGGCGGGATCAGGTGTTTCTTCAAACCATTATGGCGGAGCTTCCTAGCCCGGTCCATTTGCTCGCTAATGCCATACCTGATACTCCTGAAACAAAAGAAAAATCATCCAGCTCTCTCCAGTATATCCCGGATAATTTATTTCTCTATCCTGTTCGGGCAGTTCGAAGAAAAAATCTAGGTGAATTAGTCCTCTTAGCCATGTCCTATCCGGAATTCCATTTTGCTAACAGTTTGGGACCGACCAATCCATCGTTTCTGCCACTCTATCAATCATGGATTGAATATGCCCGGGAGCATGAACTCGCGGTGACTTTTGGGTTAGGAGAGTGTTCAGATATAACTTTTGCAGAAATGGTTAATCATGCAAAATCAATCATCAATGTGAGTGTGGCTGAAGGCTTCGGTCTTGGTTTTCTCGAACCTTGGACTTTTAGAAAAAGTCTTTGTGGGAGAAATTTATCCGAGATCACATCTGATTTTTCTGATCTGGGCGTGAAACTGGATCATATGTACGAAGAACTCTTTATTGATCCTTGCTTCATTGACCTGCAGGAATTGCGAAACACGATTTATCAATCCCTCCGCAATACTTACTGCCAATATCAAAAGGAAATCCCGGATAATGCAATTGATCGGGCAACTGAGTCCATCGCTTCTCCGGAAGGAGTCAAATTTGGTCGATTGAATGAAAACATGCAAAAAGACATAATACATCGGATAAAATCATCCCGTGATTCCATTGCCTCAATCAGACAACAGGCAAAACTTGAAATTCTGAATGATGCAGAAATAGACTCCAATCGATCGGCAGTGAATGAAAATTTTTCCCTATCGGAATACGGAAATAAAGTATTTGATTTATACCAAGACCTGGTCAACCATCCCAGCGAGAGAGTTTCTTTTGCCGATGGTAACCAAATGCTTGAACAGTTTTTGTGCCCCGAACGTTTTAACCTGCTCCGGGCATGACCGGTTTAGGAAAAAGTAGATTGAAAGCTTAGTTCTTTCTTTTGGCTTCGTATAATCTCTTTTCCTTCACCTTCGTCGCTTCCTTGCCCACGCGGTCCCGCAAGTAGTACATCCTCGCACGCATGGTAATACTTTCACGATCGACCTCGATTTTGTCAATCAGAGGTGAGTTAACTGGAAATACCCGTTCCACACCCACGCCGGACGCTATTCTCCGCACCGTGAAGGTTTCATGTATGCCTGATCCTTTTCGGGCAATAACTATCCCGGCAAATACCTGAATTCTTTCCTTATCGCCCTCGCGAACGCGAACATGAACCTTTACCCCGTCACCAACCTTGAATTGGTCACGTCCTTCCTGAAGGTATTCGTTCGTAATTTCTTTGAGTACTTGTTCATTCATATTCTCAGTTCCTTATTGATTGGTGATCGTTATCAAGTCTGGGCGTAATCTTCTCGTCTTTTCCACGCGTTTTTCATGGCGCCAACGGGCGATCGCCTCGTGATTTCCCGAAAGTAAAATTTCGGGTACTTTAAATCCTCTAAATTCTTCAGGACGCGTATACTGGGGACACCCAAGTAGTTGATCCTCAAATGATTCTCCGTCCAATGATTGATCGTCTCCCAACACTCCAGGCACATGGCGGGAAACCGCATCGATCAACACACTTGCAGCAAGAGCACCATTGGTTAACACATAGTCACCAATGCTGACTTCTTTGTGTATTAGATGGTCTCTGACCCGTTGATCAATCCCTTCATAATGCCCGCTCAATAGAACTATGTGCTCGCACTGGGAAAACTCCTTGGCTAACTGACTGGTGAATTTTTCCCCATCAGGAGCCATGTAAACAACGGTGGAATGCGGGGTTGAAATTTCTTCAACCGCATCAAAAAGGGGCTCGGGTTTAAGTACCATGCCTGCACCACCCCCAAAAGGTCTATCATCGGCATCTCGATGTTTACCTTTGGCCCAATCCCGTAAATCACGGGACTGTACCTCTATCAATCCGCGCCCGATCGCTTTCCCTACGATGCTCTCTCCGGTAAATGCCTCAACTGTTTGAGGAAAAAGAGATAAAACATCGAAACGCAATGGGCAATTCATCATGCGGATCATCGAAATTGTAAAGCAGCATCTCCAAAAGGGCGAAACAAGCAAAGAGCTAGGATGCTGCCTCCTCCGTTTCTTCCACTTTTTCTTTTTCCTGAGCTTTTGCCTTTTTCTTGGGCTTGGGTTCTTCCTCTGAAATTTCGGCTGCTTTTTCCTTCGCCTCCTCTTTCGGTGCTTCCTCCTTGGCTTCTGGCTCAGGAGCAGCC
>JAYNJW010000034.1:0-17138 GCA_038110535.1 Opitutia bacterium
GCGAGAGGTACGGGTCTAGTATTCATGATGCATGGCATGGGTTGAAAAGAGAAAAGATATGATAAATTTATAAAGTTAGGGTTTTACTTGCTTGGTAGGGGGCACCACTTTGCCGGACCGGCGGGTGGAGTTGGACTCACTGGCCAATTGGTAAGCAGCCAGGGTGGTATCAAAAGTACTACCGGTTGTGTTTGCCCATACCGTACCGGTGCGTGGGGCAGTCCATTTCCACCAGACTGAGCGTTGAGGGGTGGAGTTGCCGGCATGATTGGGCTCGCCCGCCTGGCCGGTGGCTTTGCGGTTTAGGGCACGGCCGGATATATCCTCTCCTTCCAGCACCTCAGCATTTTCGATATCGTCATTAAGTGGTTTATCCTTGGTTTTTCGTACCGATAGATTGGCAATCTGCTCGGCGTCAAAACCAGCCTCGTTGGTTACAAGTACCGAGTACTGCCCGGCATCCTCCAGGGCAAGAAATGGCAGGGCATAGGAAGATTGTTCCGCCCCCACTATACGACCACCGTTCATCAACCATTGATATTTGAGCGGTGGGGAACCAACCGCGGCCACCACCAGTTCAAGGAAGTCACCCTCCGTCTTGGTCAGGTCGATCCCTTTGGTAAGAATGATGGGTGGGTCGAGCACGGGCTCCTCCGGTGCTTTTTCCTCGGGCTGTGGGTGGCGCAATACCAGTTTGCCCTGTGCCCCGCGCACGCCCCCAATTTGCAGATAATACTTCTTTCCTTCCTCTGCCTCAAACTGGATAGCGGAGGTGAAGCCATCGCTGGAGGCATCATCATTGGATGCCACAAGGTTCAGTGTATCGAGCGAGTCACCGGTGTAAGCCGCGAGGGTGGTATCGAACTCGCTCCCAAAAGTATCGAGATTGGCCTGCCCACTGCGGGTGGGCTGCCAGGTATACCACACGGTATGGGTAATCTGGGATTCAAACATAATTGCCTGCTCCCCGGCTTCAAGGGATGCCCGCTTGTTTGTACCCGTGGTCTCAGCAATGGAGGAGGCCAGCGGAGTGGCCCGGGCAAAAGAATCGTTGGGCGGGCGGACGAATGCCTGCACCGGGAGGGTCGCTTCGGCCGGTTCATACCCGGACGCGGTTGCCTGTACCACCAGGTCGAAAGAAAGCAGATTGGGTGCAAAGGTCTCCACAGTGTAGATACCATCGTCTGCTTTTTTGTCCTCCCCTCGACCATTATCGAGCATCACAAAGGTCTCCTCGTCCATAATTGCCGATACCGAGGCACCAAGCAGTGGACGGGGGGCAGACAAGCGGGCGGATATGACCATGGGGCCGTCTTTTTCCACCTCCTCGGGAGAATAAGTTACCTCCATGGAAATTTCCACCTTGGGAGCGGCAAGCAAGGCAGCATAGGCATTGACCATTCCACCGCTTACGGTTTTTCTGTTGAGGGATGGGAGTGGCGATGCGGTGGCCAGCAGGCGCTCCCTCACCTCAGCCGGGGTAAGGTTAGGCTCACGGGAAAGCAACAGGGCGGCTACCCCGGCAACATGGGGAGCAGCCATACTGGTACCCTGTAAAGTTTCATAGCTGCTATCCGAATAGTGATATGTGGAAAAAATACTTACCCCAGGTGCACCAATATCCACGAATTTTTTACCATAGTTAGAAAAGTAGGCCAAATCGCCACCGCGGCCAATTGCGGCCACGCTAATGACATTGTCCACCTCATAATTAGCCGGATATTGAGCGTAATGGTCATTATTGGATGAATCGTTCCCGGCAGCAGCGACAAAAACAATGCCGGCTTCCCTGGCCCTGGTTATGGCATTTTTGGAATAAGCACTAAAGCCCCCTCCCCCATAACTGGCATTGATCACCCGGGCACCCTTGGCAATGGCATAATCAATACAGGTGACCGCATCCGAGGTGTATCCTCCCCCACTACTGTTTAAAAATTTAAGGGCCATGATTTTACTATTCCATACCACCCCCACCGCCGGCCCCCCTCCGTTGGCTACCGCTCCAATAGTACCCGCACAATGGGTACCGTGCCCATTGTCATCCATGGGGTCACCATCACCATGCCACGCACTAATCCCATACACATCATCCACATACCCATTGCCATCATCATCCAATTCGTTGCCTGGAATCTCATCCGGGTTGATCCACATATTCTCCGCCAAATCATTGTGGGTGTAGCGCACCCCGGTATCGATCACTGCAACGATGATATCCTCCGAACCTGTGGTCAGTTCCCAGGCATCGGTGACATTGGTATCTGTGCCTTCCATACCTACTTTTTCCCATCCAGAATTAAACCACTCCCAATCCTTCTGCCCATAATTATTCAGCCCCCACAGACTGCCATCGTTATATCCATCATCGGAAGGAGTGGCATTTAAACCAAGCAACCAGTCCGGTTCCACATATTCATAATTTCCCGAGTCCATCATGTCCTTGACCTCTGACTTAAAGCCCATCGCTTTGAGATCAGATCGTTGTTTGGATATTTGCTCAAGAGTGTCGGCAGAGAGATTGCCAGAAGTTAATTTTTCCTGGAGGGACACATCGGTATCCCACTGGATGGATACCAGATCATCCAATACCTTGTTGCGACGAAAAACCGTGGTGCTTCCCACCCGGTTGACCCGTCTTTTCAGCGATCGTCTACCTTGCTCGTTCAGCTTACCAACATACCTACCCGCAGCTGCCCGTTGCCCGTTTACAAGTATGGTCTTGGTCTCAACCACTGTAAAATGGGCTTTTATCTTTAGATCTCCGGAAACAGAAAAGCTAACCGGGTTGTCACTCCCGGCGAGATCGCCCGACCATCCTTTAAATACAAACCCGGTACCTGGTTCCGCCTGTAGGGTTGCCTGCTGGCCGATTTCGTACTGTCCGGCCCCAATCACTCCCCCTTTGCCAAGCACCTGTACATCTACATTCGCCCCGTAAAGAAAGGAGGCAGAAAAAAGCAATACTAAGCAGAAGAGGTTTTTTTTACCAAACTGAGAAAAACTTAAGGACATAGGGTAATAAGACAGGGGAATATCTTATTCCTAGGAGGTGCCCAATTTGCAAGTATTTTTATGTTTTAAAATAATAGGTTTTTTTATTTCAAAGATTCCAAGAATTTTTTATCCCGTGCGAGCAGGACTTTGCCCATTCGTGGCTGGGCATTACGGGTAAAAGCATCCTTAAATTCGGACAGGTTAAAGACCTGATCAATAGAATGCTTGAGTTCGGTCATGGCGAGGGGTTGGAGGACCTGTTCCAAAGCATTGCGCAAACCAGCCAGGCTTTGTTTCCTACGCCAGCGGTCCAGCCAGAAACCGACCATTCGAACATCACCAAAGATCAAATTGCGGGTGGGAAAACGTACCGCCGATCCATCCATCGCCCCAAAGGTAACATGCACTCCCCCAGAGCACAAACTACGGGCAAGCCTAAGCGCACTCCGCCCACCCACTGAATTAAGGCCAAGTTTGCACCCCTTTCCTTCGGTGAATACTCTTATCCGCTCAGCCACCTCATCATCATCCAGCCAGACCTCGGTTGAACCGAGTGCTTTCAAAGGTTCCACGCTATTCAAATTACGAACCAAACTGATGCACTGGAGACCCATCTTTTTGGCAAATTGAATCACCGACTGTCCCACAGCGGAATTACCCGCATTCTGGATGATCACATCGCCCGCATGCAAATATTCAAAGTCATTGAGCAAGCGCCATGCAGTCATTGGATTGAGCACAGAAACCGCTAATTGTTCGAAGGGCACCAGAGCGGGGAACAGAATTAATTCTTCGGCCTTAGCCAGTTGGTATTCCTGCCACGCCCCACCATCCTCGGGAAGGGCAACCGGGCGGCCCATCACTTTTACATCCACCCCTTGCCCGCACTTTACCACCGTGCCCACTCCCTCCCGACCGGCAACCGCAGGGGGATTGCGGGGGCGACCATAAGAGCCCATGATCAGGCCAATATCAGACGGATGGATCGGGCTGGCCTGCATTTCGATCAACACTTCGCCGGGACCGGGCTCAGGCACAGGCAGTTCAATAAGGGAAAGCACCTCACTAGGGTCGCCATATTCCTGGTATTGCAGAGCTTTTTGGGAACTGGGAATTTCCTTGTTCATTCTAGCTCAAAGTATTAGCCCGCAATCCGGGCATGGGCGATTCGAAAAAGTTTTCTAATTAACAATCTGCAGGCCGGATCGAACCTGCTCAAACTTGGCTTGATCTTTTCCTGCTTTGGACTGCCAAAGGTTGAGGGTGGCAAGATTGGGAAGTTTGAGCAATCTAGTAACCCCAACATTGGTTACTTCGGTCTTTCCCAGGTTGAGGGTCTGTAAATTTTTCAAACCTATCAATTGAGCAATTCCTTCATCCCCCACTTTACAACCGCGTAAGTTCAGTTCGACCAGGGAATTAAATTTGCTCAGAGTACCACATACATCGTCCGTCACCGCGGTATCCCGAATATCCAACCTGACCAATAGGTTTCCGAGGGGAAGGAGCTTTTTCAGTGCTTCATCATTTACCCGGCCGTGACGGGTGACCACCCGGGCTTCCAGCAAGGGACTACCTTTTCCGATTGGGCGGATTAACAGACCCGTGGCTTTCCGCAGATCAGAGATCAATTCTTGGCTTACAGGCTCTCTGCCTTGGCCGAGTTTTTGGAAAAAGGTTACGAATTCTGGTACTTTTGCCTGCTCTGTCGCATCTTTCCTCACCAGCTTTTCCACTCCGTCGGTTGCCCCTACCCAGGAACCAAAGTCTGCCCCCTGCCCGATCCATTGACGGATAAGATCACGTTGCAATGGAGTGAGCGGATCGCCCTTAGGGGGCATACGGTCATCATCATCGGCAGGTAATACAACCCGGGTGTAAAGATGGCTCTTGCTCGGATGGTTTGGTACCAATACCGGCCCGTCATCCGACCCGAACATCAAATGAGCCAGACCATCCATACGTAAACCGGCCTTGGGTTTGTAGAGCCGCCCGTTTTTTTCATAAGGGGCCTGGTGACACTCGATACAACGCTCCTGCAGGATAGGAAGAATTTCCTTTTCAAAACTGATTGATTCTCCCCCAATCAGGTAGCCGGGAAAGAGCAGGACGGATAAAATGAAAACTCGGGCAATCATTAAAAATTTTTCCCACTATCAGCACAATGAAGTGGGTATGACCATTCAAATTTTCACCCTTGATTAAAAAAAATTTTGCAGGGCAATGAGCCCATACTGCTGTGATTATTTCCGGTTTTACAGGAATGACAGTTGCACTATTGCAAATCCCGCCCTAATCCCAAACCCTGTAATGCCTCTGCTATTTTCAATTTTAGGCGACCTTGGATGCGGAAAGATTTTTCCCTGGGATGCAAACTAACGAGTATTGGACTGCCTACCTCCTCGCCCTCTTTGCTGGACTGATCTATGCAGGAGGTGCGATTGCCGGAAAAAAAGCCTTGGAACTCGGCTGCGGTCAGGTACGCACGGTTATCCTCTCCAACCTGATTTTATCGGTCTGTTTCATCCCCCACCTCTTTCTTTCTGCGGGCTGGCCAACCTGGCGTGAACTTGTCATTGGGGCGGGATTAGGCAGTATCTTTTTGCTCGCCCAGGCCCTGCTCTTCCGGGCATTACGGGCAGGGGATGCCTCGATGGTTTCCCCGCTGATGGGAGTAAAGTCCATCCTCGTGGCCTTCTTTTTGGTCCTACTTGGGTTTTCCGATAAAGCTATCCCTTCCTCCACCTGGTTGGCTGCTGGGCTTACTGCGGTGGCGGTTGCCCTGATCGGATGGCCCGCCCGTAATAAGGGTCGTACCAGTACCAAGGGAATTATTCTGGCCATCGCATCGGCGGCGTCCTTCAGTTTGCTCGACTCTATGGTGCCACACTTCAGCCACCAGACCGACCCCGTTCGGATGCTCTTTTGTATTTTTGGATCTTTGGGCCTGCTCACCCTCATGCTTATGCCATGGTGTGAGCAATCCCTTTTCCGCCGATCAGAACCAGGCGACAGTTGGGCGTGGCGAAGCGGGATACTGATCGCCCTGCAGGCTGTGCTTATGTCCACCGCGATTGCCTGCTACCGGGTGCCAACCGAGGTAAATGTGGTTTATTCAAGCCGTGGATTCTGGACGATTTTGTTTGTCGCTTGGCTGGGCAAACGGCTGTGCCTGAGTGAGGGATCCCTCACTCCATGGGTCAAGGGCCGCCGGTTGGCCGGCTCAATTTTGCTGGGAATCTGTATCCTTTTAATTGCCTAGCATGCCTGGTCTGCCCGGATACGGTCGAGCAAGATATCCTGGACTAGTGGATGGGTACCGAGGTTGTCCGTCCGGCAAATTTTCATCCCCTGCTCGATAAAAGGCTGGCAGATCTGGGCAAGGTCACCACCGGGACCGGCATGCCTGCCGGGGAGCAAAAAAAACTGCGAAAGTACCACCTCCCGGATGCCCTCCTTCATCCATTTTTGCAAAAGATTTTCCAGCAATGGGTCATTAAAATCATACTGTGCATCAGGCCTTCTTTCCATCGCACAGGTGGAAAACGGACCGATCGCATTGCCCAGTAACTGTCTGATTTGCTCACCCACATCCTCCCGCACCTGGTTTACTTCAGGCAAAGGGGTACCATGATCCACCATAGCCACTGCAGGACTTGTAAACCCAGAACTTTTGATCTGCGCCTCGCACAATTCAGACATGGCCCGGGCAAGGCGATCATCCCCTGACTCATACAAGGGAGCAAGAATTCGATAGTTCCTGCGGTGAGCTTTTTTTTCTTTCCAAATTTCTAAATTTTTCGGCAACCAATCGGTAATGGCCAGGCTGGGCCCAAGAAAAAAAGATAATGCCCGAATCTCCTCGATTTCTTCAGACTCTTGCGAATGGAAAAAATTCTGCATGGAATCGGCAGGGACATTCTCAAGATCGACAGGATCGATCTTATGGGAATGCATCAGTCCGAACGGGCGAACCGTGTACCCGGACACCTCGGATAAAGAGGTCGCAATTTTGCGCATTTGTAAAATTGAACCAGCACGCAACGATCCATTATCGATTAGAAAATATTCCATTTTATAACTCTTTTCCCATTGACGAACATAGGATCGCGCGCAAGGAAATACTTAGGATGGTTGTGATGATGGGTCTCAACCTAAACATTCAAAAGCGGGAGTAAAAAAAACATGAATACAAAAGTGTGGTTATTGTGTGTGGCAGTATTGTCTGCTGGATTTATTGGTTGTTCCAAGAAGCAAGCCCTGTCCCCCGAGGACACTGCCTTGCTCAAAGGAGGAAACCGTGGAAATTTTGTCACCGGGGGTGGCGATACAGGTGAGAACGAGGAACTCCTCTCTCCGGTCGGAGCGACCATAACCGGGTTAAGTGGGGACGGTCTGGCCCCGCAGGATCCATTTTGGGGAGACAACCTGGCGAATGGGGAACGCCCGTTTGAGCCAATCTTTTTTGGGTTTGATCAATACAACATTGGTTCAGACGAGCGGACAAAACTTCAGGATGTGGCTGCCTATTTGCAATCCAACTCAGGTGCCCGCATTTTGGTGGAAGGATATTGCGATTGGAAAGGCACGCCTGCTTACAACAAATCGTTGGGCGACCGTCGGGCTTCCAGTGTAAAACAATACCTAGTCGATCTCGGAGCGGATACCAACCGGATTGATGTTCTTTCCATGGGAGATGAACTTGCCACCCCCAATGCCGACTCAACCACTTCTGCATTGGAGCGAAAAGCACACTTCGTGGTGCTTGGTGGTTCCTGATTAATGCTTCGTTTTCCGGGCCTCTTCGGACTGGCCTTTTTGCTTGTTTGGCTGGCGGGTTGCTCCCGCACTGCCGTGCCAAAAAGTGAAATCTCCCGGTCTCCCTCCACCGATGATCCCAGCAGTCTGCTTACCGATCGGGGTGAGGAACAAAACCTGGTATCTCCTATTGGCGAGCCCATCCCGGGTGTACTGGGCACCCCGGACCTGCTCCTTCCCCGCAACCCGGACCACGAATTATTTCTGGAACCCGGAAACTCTATCCGTCCTTTTGAAGCGGTCTATTTTGATTTCGATCAGTTCAATCTTGCCCCCGATCAACGAAGCAAGGTCATCGAACTGGCGGAATTTCTGGCTGAAAATAGAGATGCCCGTCTTTTGATTGAGGGGTATTGTGACTGGAAAGGAACGGCGGCCTACAACAAAGCCCTCGGTGAACGCCGGGCCCATTCGGTCAAGGATTACTTAGTGGAACTTGGGGCTGACCCCCGTCGCATCGATACTGTATCCATCGGGGATGAACATGCCATTCCCGAAGCGATGGCCGACCAGGCAAGTTTGGACAGGCGGGCAGAATTTGTAATTTCCAAAGGCGATTAATCTGCGGCCAGGCCCAGGAAAAACTCCTCAAAGGCATCGATTGCCTGGTGCATAATTTCCAGATTAAAACTCTCATCCGGTGCGTGCAGGTTGTCCTCATTGGTAAACAATCCGAGCATTAGAGAATCAAGCCCAGCCACTTCTTTTAAGTCCCGGATGATCGGTATGCTTCCACCCTCACGCAGATACAATGGTCGGCATCCAAAGGAGTTTTCGATACATTGCTCCGCCAAAGGGAAAGCCCGTTTGAGCAGCGGCTTGGCACTTGGATCGGCACCTGGCTTCCCCGGCGGCAAGATGGCATAGGGATCGCCGCCACCCTTTGCCTCCACCTCCACGCGCACGGCCGGGGGAAAGAATGATTTCAGAGCATCTTTCACTTTACAGGCAATATCATCCGCAGACTGATCGGGAACCAACCGGCAGGTGATCTTGGCAAATGCCTCAGCCGGAATCACCGTTTTGGAACCCTCTCCCTGATACCCTCCCCCGATTCCATTAAATTCCAGAGTCGGGCAAAAACGGATCGCTTCCAGCGGAGAATATCCGGGAGGGGGAAAAAAGTCAGGTGCTCCAAGAAACTTTGCGTAGGCAGACTCGGTGATTGGTAATTTAGCCAACTCTTCCCGCTCCCAGTCCTGAGGTTGTTGGACCGCGTCGTAAAAACCGGGCACGGTCACACGACCCTCTTTATCGTGAAGGGAGGCACAGGCATGAGCCAGGGCCTGTAGAGGGTTAAGCAAGGCACCGCCATGCACCCCTGAATGCAAGTCCTGCTTGGGGCCATAGACCTTCACTTCGAGGGCGACCAGACCGCGCAAACCGGTGGTTATAGCCAACTGCTCTGGTCCCGGACTACCCGTGTCGGAAACGAGCAAAAAATCTCCTTTTAACCGCTCTTTTCCCTGCTCTAAAAATTTCCGGAAACTGGGGCTGCCGATTTCTTCTTCCCCTTCGATCAGGTAGGTGATGCGTAGGGGAAGCTCAGGGTTTTTCTTTAGTGCCCGGGCTAGGGCTGCCATGTGAACAATTTGGGGTCCTTTATTATCGGCAGCTCCTCTGCCATAAAACCTGCCATTTCTCTCCTCGGCGACAAAGGGATCGCTGGTCCATAAATTGACGGGGTCGGGGGGTTGGACATCGTAATGTCCGTAAATCACTATCCCTGGCCAGGAGGGATCTCCCCGGGTGGCCACAATGATCGGGTGGATTGGTGTTTCCACCAATTCCACCGAAAAACCAAGTTCCTTAAGCATGGAGCAGGCACAGTCCCGGGCACCAACCACCCCGGCGGAAAAGGAGGAATCCGCGGATACGCTGGGATGGGCCACATACCGCTTGAGGGCCTCCACTGGATTTTCAAGTAATATACTCATGGATTTGGTCGTTCCCCCCGGGCTTGTTTTGCCTGCCGGTAGAGACCGAGGGCATAGTCCATATTTTGTTCAAGAAACTGGATACGGTTACCAGGGTTTGGATGGGTGGAAAGAAACTGGGGCATTCGTTTACCTTTATTTTTTGCCTCCATTTTCCGCCAGAAACTAACTGCTCCCCGGGGGTCATATCCAGCCATGGCAGAATAGTACAGGCCACGGTGATCCGCCTCCCTTTCATTCTCCCGGCTGAATGGCAGGGCCACGCCCACAGTCGAACCGAGACCATATGCGGCTCGTCCCAACATGCGTTCGTTTGAGCTTTGGTTGCGCAGGGCGACATCGAGAATCACTCCGCCCACACCGATCCCAATTGCCTGGCTCATCCGCTTGTTGCTGTGCCGTAATGCGACATGGGCAATCTCGTGCCCCATAACCGCGGCAATTTCATCCTCATTGCCAGCCGCCAGATCAATCAATCCGCTGTTCACTCCCACCTTTCCTCCGGGCATGGCAAAGGCATTGGCATCTCCTTTTTGGAAGACCACGAATTCCCACTCGGTTCCGGGCAGATCCACCTGGGCAACCCCGGCAATACGCTCTCCAATCTCCTTGATCATTGCCTGATGGGAAGCGTTGGAAGAAATCGTCTCCTTTTGCTTCATTTTGACGAATTCTTTTTTTGAACGGTTGGCCAGGTGTTCGTCTGAAAGCATCGCCTGCCCACATCCGAATAGCAGCATGGTATAGCCAAGCAATACTATGGTTGTCAGTCGCAGGTGTTTTAGAATGCAGAACATACCACTAAATCGATAGCACCAGTTACCACTTAGACAAGAACGGATCAATGTTTGAAGTGTCGTGTCCTGGTAAAGACCATGGCAAGATCACGCTCATTTGCCGCCGCGATCACCTCCTCATCCCGCACGCTTCCTCCTGGCTGTATCGCAGCGGTTGCCCCGGCATCCGCAGCCGCGAGCAATCCATCGGCAAAGGGAAAAAAGGCATCGGAAGCGATGGTCGAACCGCTAAGGGAAAGATCGGCCTCGCCTGCTTTCCACACCGCAATCCGGGAACTGTCCACCCGCGACATCTGCCCGGCACCCACACCCAGCGTTCGCTCATCCCCGGCGTAGACAATCGCATTGCTCTTCACATGCCGAACGACCCGCCAGCCAAAGAGCATTGACCGCCACTCCTGCTCGGTGGGCTGGCGCTTGGTTACCACTTCAAAAGCTTTGGGGTTTATTTTTTTCTGGTCCCTATCCTGTGCAAGGTATCCTCCGGGCACAGAACGTATTTCCTGCAATGTTTCTGCCCCAAAGCCGGACTTGGATACCAAAAGCCTGAGGTTTTTCTTTTTGGCAAAAATCTCCCGGGCATCATCGGTAAATCCGGGTGCGATGATCACCTCGCAAAAGATTTCACTTATTTTGGATGCCAACCCCTGATCGAGGGTATTGTTCACCACGATGATCCCTCCAAATGGTGCCTGCCGGTCAGTGGCATAGGCGTGCTCCCATGCAGTCTCCAAATCATCCGCACTGGCCGCCCCACAAGGATTGGTGTGTTTGAGAATGGCCACAGTCGGGCGCTCAAATTCGCCAATCAGATAGGCCGCCGCCGAAACATCCAAAATGTTATTATAGGACAGTTCCTTGCCCTGCAACTGGTCAAAATGATCCAAAAACTCACCATACAATGCCGCTTGCTGGTGTGGGTTTTCTCCGTAGCGCAAGCTCATGGCCTTGGATGTTTCGATATTCATGACTGCGGGAAAACCTGAGATTGCATCAAGGTCGGGCACATCGCTCGTTTGACCCTCCAAATACTGACTGATGGCACGGTCGTAAGCAGCCGTACGGGCAAATACTTTCTGGGCGAGCTCCCGACGCAGAGAGGCACCCTGATCGAGCGATTGAAAAGACTCCAGCACCCGCTCATAATCTGTCGGGTCACAAACCACAGTGACATCCCGGTGGTTCTTGGCCGCACTGCGCAGCATGGAGGGGCCACCAATGTCAATCTGCTCAATCGCCTCCTCAAAAGTCACTCCTGCACGGGCCACAGTCTCTTCGAAGGGATAAAGATTAACCACCACCAGATCGATCATCCCAATACCGTGTTCTTGGGCAGCTTCCCGGTGCTTTTCATTATCCCGAAGGCAAAGCAAGCCCCCATGCACTTTCGGATGGAGGGTTTTGACCCGACCATCCATCATTTCCGGAAACCCAGTATGCTCGCTGACATCCGTAACTGGAATGCCCTCTTCCCGTAGTAGGCGTGCAGTTCCACCCGTGGAAAGCAGGGTGAATTGATGATCATCGACCAAGGACCGGGCAAAAGGAACGATGCCGGACTTGTCACTGACTGATAGCAAAGCAAATTTGGACATCAAAAACTTACTGCAAGGCTGTGCGATTCGGGCAACATTTTTCCGCCGATTGTGGACAACTCTCTTCGGGTTTGGGAAAAGAGATGGTCATTTGCTTCACTCCTGCTATGATTTCTGCGTCTAAAGATGCAAGAAAACAGCAAGGAACTCAACGGCCTGCAGGCCAAGCTAGATAAACTTGTCCACCACAAGGAAAAGTCTGCGGTACAGGGTGTTCATTTGCACGCTTTCATTTATTTTGTCACCATTCACAACCTTACCGAATCTACCGTCACCTTGCTGGGAAGAAAGTGGATTCTTGTCAATGAGGACGGCACCACCACCGTGGTGGAGGGCGACAAAATTGTGGGGGAATGCCCGGTGCTGGTTCCCGGAGGTACCTTTTCATACAACAGTTATCATGTTACGCACATCTCGGCGGAAGCACGGGGATCTTTCCATGGAGTCGATGAACACGGGAACAAGGTGCATGTACGGATGGAGCCCTTTCAACTGGAAGTCCCGATCGATTCTTCCGCCCCTCCTTCGGCCTCGTGAAATTTACTGATCTAAATCCCCACGGAGGAATTGGGGCAAATTGTTCTTTTTGTCAAATTGGGCCATTTCGCTTCGCCATCGATTCCGGCTTACACCCCAAGCATGCAGGGAATGAATCCCTACCACGCCACGACCAGATTGCTGGAATTGAACTCGATTTTATTCTGCTGACTCACTGCCATCTTGACCATCTGGGTAGCCTTCCCCTGCTCTCCCGTCTGCACCCAAGGGCGCCCGTTTTTCTCAGCTACCCAAGCTCCATTCTCATCCGCCGGATGCTTTCCAATTCTTTGGCGGTGATGAAACGGCAACGAAGCGAGCTTAATCTGCCTGAGCTTCCGCTCTATGGCCGTTCCGATCTAAGTGCCTTGTATGACCGTATGGAAATTTTGCCCATCGGAGAGCCTATGATTTTTGAGAAAGAGGGTCATACCATCGAAATCACCGCCTATCATGCAGGCCATGTGGCAGGTGCGGTCTCCTTTGATCTGCGGTTTGAGGGGAAACACATCTTTTTTACCGGTGATGTATTGTTTGATGATTTACGGACATTACAGGGTGCCCAGTTGCCCAACCATCCGGTCGATGTATTGGTAATGGAAACCACCCGGGGAGTTTCTGAACGACCCGCCAACAAACTAAGGGAAGCAGAGATTGTTCGTCTACTCCAGGATATCCGCAAAGTGCTGAAGCGGGGAGGTTCTGTTTTGCTTCCGGTTTTTGCCCTCGGAAGGATGCAGGAAATGCTGGTCGTACTCAATGAGGCACGCAAAAACAAAGCCCTGCCCCCCACCCCGGTTTTTTGCTCCGGTCTGGGAATGGATCTGGTCAATCATATCCATCAAATTTCTCAAAATTTTAACCGGGTAAATTTTTCCCGTAAGGTTCTGCGGACCATTGGTGCCCAACCTCTTCCCCGCCGGATCCAACCGGGTGAACCCTTACCGATGCAGGGCATCTACTTAGTAAGCAGTGGTATGATGGTGGAAAACACCCCTTCCTACATGCTCGCTACTTCCATGCTCGGGGACAACCGGAACGGCATCTTCTTCGTCGGTTACTGTGATCCCAATACCCCCGGTGGTCAGCTACTTGAAGGTAACCTTGGGGATGAGTTTTTATTCGATGAGGTCGATATCCGCACAGTCATTCGTGCATCCGTGAAAAAGTACGACCTCAGTGGCCATGCCGACCGCGATGAATTACTTGCTTTTGCCCAGTCCTTAAGCCCCCGAAAAATTGTTTTACACCATGGCGATCCAGAAGCACGCGACTGGTTTGCCTCCCAGTTTAAGGAACTGAACCTTCCTGTGCTCGACCCCGAGCCCCTAATCGAATATGAAGTCTGAAATGAACGAACCCACCGACCTTGCCTCCCAGTTGGATCAAATCTTTGAGCGCCCCTCAGGGCGTGCCCTCGATGAAATGCGTACTATCGATTTCCAGACCGAGATTGCCCCCCATGCCAATGGTTCCGTGCTTTGTTCCTTTGGCAATACCCGGGTGATCTGCTCGGCGATGATTGAGGACAAAGTGCCCGGATGGATGCGTCAGCAAAAAGTGGAGGGCGGTTGGCTGACTGCGGAATACAGTATGCTTCCCTATGCCACCCTAACCCGCAAGGACCGGCCTATCAGCAAAGGCCGTCAGGATGGAAGAAACATCGAAATTCAGCGGCTCATCGGCCGTTCCCTCCGGGCTGTGCTCGACCTTAAAAAACTTACCGATAAAACCCTTTGGATCGATTGTGATGTCCTACAGGCAGACGGGGGAACCCGTACTGCATCCATAACTGGAGCCTGGCTGGCCACCCGGATTGCGGTCAACGGCTTACTTAAGTCTGGAAAACTTGCCGAAGACCCCATCCGAGATCATCTGGCTGCGATCAGTGTGGGTATCTACAAGGACAAATGTGTACTCGATCTCGATTATCCGGAGGACCGCGATGCCTCCGTCGATGCCAATGTGGTCATGACAGGTTCCGGAGAATTTGTGGAGGTACAATCCTCCGGGGAGGAAGCCACTTATTCGCGTGCTCAACTGGATGAACTGCTCGGACTTGCCGAAAAAGGAATTGGCGAACTTATCGACCTGCAAAAAAGCAAATTGAGCTAGTCTAGTACTTGGTTTACTTCTTGATAAGGGTGGCCTCATCAAAAAGAGTGCTAATCCAATGATCCAGTTCCTCGTCTGAAAGCCAGCGGAATGCCTTGCGTAAGCAATAAAGAAGAGCAATGGGCAAAAGAATCGCCAGCAGAATAATCTTTTCGATGACCAATACAAAAAGGGCGGTTAAACACTCCATAATTTCGGTAAAATTCTCCTTTAGGTAACGCAGGGCATTCCCCAGAGCTTCTGCCCGTTTTTTCATCCAGTCCGAGTACCAGGCAACTTTTTGACCGATAGTGCGAAAGAAATCAGGCAGGGGAAAAAGCATGTCCGACTGCGACTTGGAAGCAGAGGACACCTCGGGTACTTCGGTCTCGAATTCTTCCCAGGCAATCTCTCTCACCTTAGCAAGTTCGTCTGCCTGCTGACCGATCCGGGGATCAAAATACTGCTGGTTAAGCAGCGTGCCCAGCAAGCAAAGAATGGGTGTTGAAATGCGCAAAAGAAGCAAGACCAGGGCGAGCCGACCCAAAAGCCGGGCAAACCGGCGGCCCTTACCCAGAAAAACAAGAAGCAGGAAAGCAACCAAGGTCAGATAGAAAGGAATTAATCCATACTGGTTAATTATTCCGAGCACGATCCGCTGGGCACCAAGCAGAGCCATGGAATGGACACAGGCTTCGGAAAGCCGTTCCACCGCATCATTGATCGGATCGAGAATCTGCCCCGCTTCATACTCCAAACCAACACCCCACGGGCTTATGCTGATGCTCGATTCCTGGAGGGAAGACACTCCGCCATTGATCACCCGGCAGGTGGCATAGGTGGAGGCGGAAAGCACGATACTTTCATTGAGGTAGCGTTTGGCATAGGTCTGGTTGGCGGGTGATATCCATAAATAATCCACCAGAGCAACCACCGCGACCAGCAAAAGAATCCATCCTAATTTCGGTCTCATTTGATCCATAAAAATAACAAAGGATGAATGGATGGGCTTGGCAACTCCCCAGGTTTAGTGATCTCAAAATTTTTATATTTATTTCTCGCTCAACCAACCTAGCGAAACCAGAAACTGGTCCGTCTCCTCCATGGTTTTGGAGAAACAATCCCCGGGTTTGCCCTTGTTGAAAAATCCATGGGGTTGCCCGGGATAGACGATCAGTTCCGAACGATTGCCCAGTTTTCGCATATCGTCCCGAAATTTTTCTGCCGAGGCAACCGGGATCAGTTTGTCTTCAGCCCCCAGAAAAACGATGGTTGGAGGCATGTTTTTCTTGAGGTTATGCAAGGGGGAAATTTCCCTGTATCGCTCGCCCAGTCTAGCGTTCCCAAACCCTTCCGGTCCATTGTCGCAAACCGGGTTAAAGAGAACGAGGGCATCAGGCAGGCAGGAAACGGAAAGATTATCCTCCTGTTCATTTAATCCTGGCACCGTTGCGACCGCGGCTGCCACATGACCGCCGGCAGATCCCCCACCAGCCCCAATTCTGTTTGGGGCAACTCCCAGACGAGATGAGTTGTTTCTTATCCACCGAAGGGCAGACTTTCCGTCCATCACGCATTCAAAAGGCGTTGTCTTGTGCTTGGATTTAATACGGTACTCTGCCGAAATCGCGACCATTCCCCGATCCGCGAGGTATTCGCACTGGGGATAAAATTGGCCGGGCGAACCACCCACCCATCCACCGCCAAAGAAAAAGACGATTGCTGGTTTTTTGTCCGTCTTGGGATCGTGGTCCTCGGGGAAAAAACAATGCAGATAGAGCTCATGCCCATCGATTTGCTTGTACAAATGCTTGACGGGCTCTGCAGCAGACAGGTGAGAGGCTACAAAAAGGAGAGCGGGAAAGACTGCCTTGATCCAATGCATGGTAAATTTCAGCGGTTTTGGATGACAGAAGCAACATACTTGGGGTTCCGCTCGGTGGGAACCGGAGCCTTTACCCGTTTCCGCCAGTCATAGAGATCATTTTTGAGCTCTGCTAATTTCTTAGGTTTTGAATCTGCTAAATTTGTGGTTTCTCCTAGGTCTTTTTCTAGGTCGAAAAGAAGCAAGGCTCCATCCTCAAAGTATTCATGCAGTTTCCATTTTCCCTTTCTTATGACCGATCCTGGACGGGTGCGAAATTTGGGATCCCTGGACTGATCCTCCTCCCCTGCATAATTTTGCAGGTAGATGGGAAAGTGCCAGTAAAGGCTACGGTTCTTGGGAAACTCCCCTTTTTGCGTAAGCAAGGGAACGAGGCTCTTGCCGTCGATGATCTTATCAGGGGAAGCTTTTGCCCCGATTGCGTCCAAAAAGGTGGGGTAGAAATCAAGCCCTGTCACTGGCACGGAACATATGGACCCGG
>JAYNJW010000035.1:0-16902 GCA_038110535.1 Opitutia bacterium
CCAAAAAGGGCAGAACCAACACGGATCATGGTACTTCCACAAGCAATGGCTTCCCTCAAATCATCGGACATTCCCATGGACAATTCGGTCAGCTTTATTCCATGACTCCGGGAAAGCTTATCCCGTAAATCCGCTAATTTTTGAAAACAGTCCCGAGCCACCGATACATCATCCGGAGCATAGGGGGCAATGGTCATCAATCCATCGACTTGGAGATGGGAACAACCAAGCACTTCATCAAGTGCTGAAGGAGCTTCCTCGATAGAAAAGCCATATTTTGCCGGATCATTACCCGCATTAATTTGCAGCAAAACCGAGCTTGTTTGACCGAAACGCTCCGAGGTAGCTTCGACCTTGTGTATCAATTTAATGGAATCCAGGGTCTGAATTCGGGCAAAACGGCCTACCACTTGGTTCACTTTATTGGTTTGTAAATGCCCAATCAGTTCCCAGGAAATGCCAGATATTTGATCTTGCTTGGAAACTGCCTCCTGGACCCGGTTTTCACCCACCCTTGAGAGACCGGCATCCTGACAGTACCGGACTGCATCAATCGGCCAGTTTTTGGTAACCGGTAAAAGGCAAACATCGTCAGGATTTCGCCCGCAACTTGTACATGCATTTGCTATTTTGGCACGAAGTTCGGCCAATCTGGACAAAAAATCTTCTTTACTGATCATAAGTATGGCTTGTGTTATGCTGTATTTTAAATTAGTTCAAATTATAAGCAAATGCACATTCAGAATTTCAAAACCTTCTGCGACTTAGTCGAGAGCAAAAGCTTTTCCAAAGCTGCAAAACTGAACGAAGTCACTCAATCTGCCGTTAGTCAACAACTTAAGGCAATGGAATCACACTATCAGATGCTGATAATTGATCGGAACCAGAAAAAATTCCGCCTGACTCCCCAAGGAACAGCACTCTATTCAACCTTTAAGCAAATACTTAATCTTTACGATCGCTTAAATTGTGAGATTCAGGAAATGCGCAATGTGGTAAGCGGAACCGTACAAATATCCACAGTTAACAGCATCGGACTTCATGTGCTGCCCCCTTACCTGAAATCTTTTCTCAAGGAATTTCCCTCTGTCAATGCCCGGGTGGAGTACCGCCGTGCAAACCTGGTTTATGATGATGTTTTGCATGGCAATGCAGATCTCGGATTGATCGCATTCCCCTCTCCACAAAAAGATTTGGAAATTATTCCTTTTACCAATGACGAACTGATTGTGGCCATGAGCCCGGAGCATCCACTTGCCCAGAAAAGAATGGTGGCGATGAAGGATTTACAAGGCCTTGAATTTATCGCTTTTGAAAAGGACATTCCTACCCGCAAAGCAACCGACGAAATCCTTGAGAAAGCTGGGGTAGATGTTTCAATCGTTATGGAGTTTGATAATGTGGAAACGGTCAAACGGGCGATTGAAATTAATGCCGGACTTGCCATTTTGCCCGCTAGTACGGTGGTTAATGAAGTGGAGAGAAAGCAACTGGTAAGCTTTAAACTCGAAGGAGGCATTCACAACCGCCCCCTCGCGATCATTCACAAACAAACCAGAATGCTTACTCCAGCCCTGCGTTCGTTTATTGAATTATTGAAAGAGGGACCAGATCAAGACTAACCGTTAGTTCCCGCCTAAATTCTTTATTCCGCAACTTACAGGGGCGGATAAGCAGTCTTGAGGGTGGCAGTGAAACTACCAACTACCACTTTGCTACTAACCCGCACAGGTATTCTTCTTTCATCGTCCGAATACCAGACCTTTAACATTCCTTTTGGACTTTTGTTAAAAACCCCGCCCAGGTTTTCCATCGCCGGGGTTGTTCCAATTGCATAAATTTCCCCCATTGGAAGTTTGATTGGTTTTCTTTCTCCAGCACGCACAACGACCTCGCGGTACCTCTTGCCATCGCAGGTTGGCAACTTGGCCTCCCCTCCCGGTTTCAATGGATGTAAGCGAAAGAAGTATGCGATAGACAAAGGGTCAAACACAGGACCAGGGATCGGCGTAATTATAGGGCTATTTCCTTCCTGAAGATATATCGCTTCCCCCTTTTCATAATCATACTCTACCAAAATTTCCCTCCGGGTACTCCCCTCGTGCTGGGATTTCTGATATTTTAAAGACTTCGAAAAAGAGGGATCGATCGTGCTACTGATTGAGGTACGCACTTTATAAAAAGTATCCGCGAAGGAATTCGTCCGAACCTGAAACCTTACGATTTTAGGACCGTCTGGCAGCTCGGAATTCTGTGCAACCACTTCCATGGTTGCCGAACCTACGGGGAAAAAGCCCCACTTCATTTCATACTCTAGTCGTTCGCCTAGTTCAAAAGGTAAAGCTACAGAAAGCGGCGGATTAGCGTTTCCGGATAAAACACTAAGTGTTCCGAAGAAAAGAAAGAAGAGAAAAAAAGGTACAGGAATCAACGAACGCGAACGGGAGCCAGTCTCCAGACATTTTTAGCATATTCGTCAATGGTGCGGTCCGAAGAAAACTTTCCGGATCCGGCAACATTGCGAATCGCCATTGCAGACCATTTTTCTTGATCCAAGTAAGTTTCAGCAGCACGGTCCTGAGCATCAATATAGGAACGATAATCAGCGAGTACTAGATAAGGATCCCCCCAATCGAGGAGACCTTTGCTCAAATCAGCAATCAATCCTCCCTTGCCCGGGCAGAAAAAGTCAGAAGATAACCAATCAAGCACAGCTTTCAATTCATCATCATTCTCGTAGTAATGAAAGGGATCATATCCCACATGCCTGAGCTCTTCAACATCCTCTACCGTTTTGCCAAAGATAAAGATATTATTCTCTCCGACCTCCTCGAGGATTTCCACATTTGCGCCATCCAAGGTACCCATGGTAAGAGCTCCATTTAAGGCAAACTTCATATTCCCAGTCCCGGATGCCTCTTTGCCTGCGGTGGAAATTTGTTCGGACAAGTCACTTGCAGGTATGATTTTTTCGGCCGCGGAAACGCCATAATTTGGCCAGAAGAAAACCTTGAGCATATTATTGATCCGTGGATCATTGTTAATTTTTTGGGCGACCAAATTAATCGCATGAATAATAACCTTGGCCATGTGATATCCAGGTGCCGCTTTTGCACCGAAGATAAAAACTCGGGGAGGAATCCGTAAATCTGGATTCTGCAAAAGCCTTCGGTAAAGAGTCAATATGTGCAAAAGGTTAAGATGCTGCCGTTTGTATTCGTGCAAGCGCTTTATCTGCACATCAAATAAAGCAGTCGAATCTAGTTCTAATCCAAATCTTTTTTCAATAAGGATGGCAAGATCTTGCTTGTTTTGATTTTTAATATCCCTGAATTCTTTACGAAATGAGGAATCATCTGCATATTTTTCAAGTCCACGAAGCAGGGATGCATTCGTTATCCAGTCTGATCCGATTTTGGAAGTTACCAATTTGGAAAGTTTAGGGTTACAACCAACTAACCATCTACGAGGAGTAATTCCGTTCGTTTTATTATTAAACCTATCAGGGTACAACTCAGCAAATTCTAATAAAAGCTTTTCCTTGAGTAATTTGGTATGAAGTGCAGCAACACCGTTAACCGAATGGCTACCCACAACTGAGAGATGAGCCATTCGAATTTGTCCATTCGCAACAATGGCCATGCGATGACTGCGCTCGGTATCTGCAGGTGTGATTTGGTTAACTTCCTCCGTGAGAAAGCGACGGTTTACTTCCAAGACTAAGTCGTAATGCCTTGGTAAAACCTTGGCAAATAACCCTTCACTCCAGGTCTCCAAAGCCTCTGGCAGAAGGGTGTGGTTCGTGTAAGCAAAGGTACGCTGGACAAGTGACCATGCATTTTCCCAGGACATTTCTTCTTCATCCACCAAAATCCGTAATAGTTCGAGAATCGCAACCGCAGGATGGGTGTCATTGAGTTGCACAACCACTTTGTCGCAAAATTCTTCCCATCCGTCATGGGTTCTCCGAAACCTAGCAATAATATCTCTCAATGAGCAGGAAACAAAAAAGTATTGCTGTACCAAACGGAGTTCCTTGCCGTTCTCGGTCTCATCGTTGGGATACAGAACTTTCGAAATTGTCTCGACCGTTGCTTTTTCGCGGACTGCCTCAACATACCCTCCCTGATTGAATACATCCAAATCAAACTCCTCGGATGCTTTCGATTCCCAAAGCCGCAGAAAATTGACCGTTTTGCCCCCGTAACCAACAATCGCCACATCAAAGGGTAATCCATCGACCACTCGGGCACCTACCCAGCGAGGTCGGTAATTGCCGCGGTCATCGTAATCATGTTCAACATGACCATACAACATGACTTTCTGCATGAATTGGGGACGGGCAATTTCCCAAGGATTTCCAAAACGCCGCCAATCGTCAGGCTTTTCAATCTGGCGACCATTATCAAACTCTTGCCTGAAAAGACCATATTGGTAGTGAATACCATATCCAATTGCAGGGAGATCCATTGTCGCCATGGAATCAAGAAAACAGGCAGCTAGGCGACCGAGGCCTCCATTACCAAGCCCCATATCATGCTCCTCCTCGCAAAGTTTGGGCAACTCATACCCAAGTTGATCAAGTGCTCGATCGAGAGAATCACGGATACCTAAATTACAAAGGTTCGCATTGAGCAAACGTCCCATTAAATACTCGAGACTAAGGTAATGAATTCGACGCACATCATTTTCTACATGAGCTTTTTGGGTTTTCATGTAGCGATCCATTATTCTTTCCCTAACTGCGAGACAAACTGCAGTCCACACTTCCTGAGCGGATGCACTATCCGGATTACGAGCCAAATTGAGCTGGAGTTGCCTAACAATAGATTCCTTTAAATCCTCAACGATTTGAGGATCAGAACAATCTTGTGGAGAAGTTTTGGGAAGATCTTTTAACTGGGTCATATATTTTAATAGAGAATCTTAACGATGCTGGCATGAAGTATGCCAAGATAAGGCTCAAACAGGAAATGTACGATTCTTTTTCCCAGAAATTAATAAAGTTTTTATTTTGTGGAAAATTCGAACACGGATTGATGGTGGTAAGTCTCGCCCGGGCGGAGCACACAACTCTTCCATCCCTCCTCCTCTTGATGATTTGGACTGTCCGGATAGACCTGTGGTTCTAGGCAAAGTCCGGATCGTAATGGATATGGTTTCCCTGCAGATCCAATGAGTGAGCCATCGAGATAATTACCACTGTAAAATTGGACTCCTGGCTGATTGGTAAAAAGCTTCAGCACCCGGCCACTGTCCGGATCGTAGAGGGTCGCAGCGAGCCCGAGACTTCCCTGCCCAGCGGGTACTACCCATGTGTGGTCATATCCCTTACCCGCAACTAATTGAGGATGATCCCCCCCGATGCGGGCCCCTACCACGGTGGCCGTGCGGAAATCAAATGGGGTTCCTGCAACTGGTTGCATTCCCGTGGGAATATTGGTCGAGTCAGTTGCAACGATAGAAGTACCTGGAAGGGTAAGCAAGTGATCCAGAATTGTCGGATCCCCTTCCCCTGCGAGATTGAAATAAGTATGATTCGTAAGATTAACTACGGTGGGTTTGTCTGTGAACGCCTTAATCTCTACCTTAAGTTTGTTATCTTTAGAAAGTGTGTAAACAACGGTGCAATCTAAGTTACCCGGATAGCCCTCTTCTTCATCCGGACTGCGGTAGGTCAGGCTAACCCCAAGGTCATTTTCAAGGGGTTCACCCACCCAAACTCTTTTGTCAAATCCTTGGTTGCCTCCGTGTAAATGGTTGGGGCCGTTATTGGTTGCCAACTGGTATTCCTTCCCCTCAAGCGAGAACTTTCCCTGGGCAATCCGATTGGCATAACGACCGGCAATGCATCCAAAATAAGGACTCTTTTCCACATAATCCTGCAAAGTAACAAAGCCCAGCGAGACATTTTCTTTTTTCCCGTCACGATCCGCTACAATGATATCCCGGATGGATGCCCCGTATTCAATGATACTGACCTCCATGCCCTGCTCGTTAATCAGACGGAATTCATGTACTTTGGTTCCATCGGACAGTTGTCCGAACACTCTTTTGGAAATTGTCATGGGCTTGGATGATGGGGGTGGAGTTTCTTCTTTAAGCCCAAGCTTTTCACGGCTTGCCTGATAAGCGACCTTGGTCTTATCGGTAAGGTAATCTCCACCGGTTTTGATTTTCTCCATCGTTTTTTTTCCGAGTTCCGCAGGGCTACAGGAAAAATTCCCCCCCACTAATACAAGGGAAAACACTAGGGCAATGATGGAATGAATTTTCATATTTTTCTGACATTATTGGATAGCTAATAAGCATTGAATGAATCAAAGTTTTCGTTTAAATCGAGTCTCAAAATCTCGGGTGGGAATTTCAAAATAAACGGGTCTGCCACGAGGGCAAACATAAGGGTTGCGACAACGCAGAAGTTGATCAACCAAATCAATGATTTCCTGATCTGAGAAATCACCCTGATTTTCTTGCGTGTAGTTCGCCTGTCTTTCCAGAGCCTGCCTGATAAAAGACTCCACTTGAATATCTCCACCCTTTTCTCTGGCAATCTCCAGAAAGTCCCTCAGGTAAGTTATGGCGTGCTCTGGATCAATCCAGTGGGGGCAGCCTTCCAGTCGGTAAAAATTTCTGCCAAACTCTTCCAATACAAAACCGAGTTTACGCAATTTGGGCAGGCTGGATTCCAAATTTAATCGGTCAATACCATCAAACTCCAAAGGTTCCGGCAACAGCAGGGCTTGTGAGGCTGAATGATCGCTATCGCGCAAGCCGTCTTCCAGTTGTTCAAAGCGTACTCGCTCATAAGCTGCCCGGATATGCAATGCCACCATGCCTTGTGGGGTGGTAAAGAGGGCCAAATCTCCGTGGGCAAGATCAAGAAATTTCCACTCCACACCAAGATCTTTTCGCTGTCCGACGAGTTTTCGTTCAATGATTGGTTTTACCGGTTGGGCAACTCCGGAGATCGACCGGGGTTGGTCTGGTGCATGAGGTTCGAGTGGAGGGGGATCAATGGGAGGTACCTGATCTGGGCTTGTTTCTGCAAATGCTTCTCCAGTTTGCTCCTTTTTTCGAAAAACCTCCCAAGCCTGAGGATCAATTTTGGGGACTTGTCTGCCATTCTCTTCCTCGTATTCAATCGTTTCTTCAGCTTGTGAAAATGCATGGGCCGAAGATGCCATCGATCGGTTGTGGGCAAGTACACTGCTCAAAACAAAGGATCTCACCTGGGGTTCATTGCGGAAACGGATTTCGCGCTTGGATGGATGCACATTTACATCAACCGCGGCCGCATCGATCTCCAGAAAAAGAATAGCTGGCGGAAACCTACCCTTGGGCACAAAGGTGTGAAATGCCTCGATCACGGCATAAGAGAGCGTCTTACTGTCCACCGGTCTTCGGTTCACAAAAAAGATCATCTCTTTGCGGGTGGACCGGCTCTGGCCAGGCTTACCTAACAGTCCATCCAGCAACAAGTCCCCCTCAGACTCATGGACTGGAGCCAGGGAATCCGCCAATCCTTTTCCAAAAATTTCCCGCACCCGATCTGCTGGGCTCTCACATGCAGGTGAACGAAAAACGGTCCTCCCTCCTTCTATTAAAGTAAAGGTAATGGAAGGATGAGCCAAAGCATATAGCTTCGCCATATGAATAAGGTGGGTAGCCTCGGTTACCTCTGTCTTGAGAAACTTTCTTCTCCCAGGAACGGAGTTGAAAAGATGAGACACTTCCACCCGGGTGCCCGGAGGCATGCCACATTCTTTGCAATGAATCAACTTGCCACCATTTACAAAAATCTCGGTCCCCTCCTGAGTAGATACCGAACGGGTACGAACCACAAATCGACTGACACTGGCAATGGAGGGTAATGCCTCCCCTCGAAAACCAAATGTTCCTACTTTGTTCAAATCGCTGGCCTTGCGAATCTTGCTAGTGGCATGTCTTTCCATAGCTAAGAGTGCCTGATCCGGTTTCATGCCCTGTCCATCATCCTCGACTCGCAGGTAAGACTTCCCTCCATTTCTAAATTCAATTTCTATTTTTTGGGCCCCCGCATCGATACTGTTCTCCACCAGTTCTTTGAGCACGGCAACCGGGCGTTCGACCACCTCCCCAGCTGCTATCTGGTTGGCTACCTGATCGGGAAGAATTCGTATTTCTGGCATCTCTCTTCCGTAAGACGGAACCTGCTTTTCGACAATGGGAAAAAGTATAATTGTATTGGAGCTTGGGAAGCAGGGCATTCTCTGTCATTCTTAGCCGTTTTATTTTCGATGTCCAACGCACTCCACAACCAATCAAGTCCCTATTTGAAGGAAGCATGCGAACAACCGGTAAACTGGCAGGCATGGAGCAAAGATGCATTCGAGCAGGCCAAGAAACTTGATAAGCCCGTGATTGTTGCCATTGGCTATGCTTCCTGTCACTGGTGCAAGCAGATGTCCCGTGATAATTACGAGGATTCCTACATCGCTTCGATTATGAACCGGCACTTTATCTGCATCAAAGTAGATCGGGAAGAAAGGCCAGACCTGGATCTTTTTTACATGGAAGCCTCGCGTATGTTCAATCAATCAGCAGGTTGGCCCCTGCACGCATTCTGCCTTCCGGACGGGGCTCCTTTTTGGTGCGGTACTTATTTTCCTAAGGAAGACAAGGGACAGGGCATTGCCCCGTGGCCACAGGTGTTATTGAGAATTGCCGAACATTTCCGTCAAGGGCGGGAGGAATTGGAAGAGAATGGGAAAAATGCTTTGGCTAACCTGGCACACTCCAATAATGCCAACCTGTCTGACCCGAGGGACTGGAACAAAGAAAGCCTGATCACTGCCGGCCAGATTCTCATTGATGCACATGATGATGACACAGGTGGATTCACTCCTGCACCCAAATTCCCATCTCCCATGAAGATGGATTTTCTCTTTGCCCTCGGAGAGTCAAATACTGTGCGGAAAAATCCGCATTTTTCCAACCGCCTAAATTTTTGTTTACAAAAAACCCTTGGGTCCATGGCGGGTGGTGGATTGTTTGATCATGTAAATGGCGGATTTTTCCGATACTGCCTGGACCGCCAATGGGAATCGCCCCACTTTGAAAAAATGCTATCAGATAACGCGTTGTTGGTTTCAACTTACTCCCGGGCCTGGAGAAAGTTTCAAAATCCACAAGACCGTCAGGTTATTGAAAAAACATTGGCCTGGATCGAACGGGATATGGGCAGTCCCCAGAGTGGTTATGCCAGTTCGCTTTCCTCTGAAATGGATCAAATGGAAGGAGCTTATTATCTTTGGACCCACCAAGAACTTGTCCAAGCAATCGGAAGCAAAGATGCCGAGGAGATGGAGAAACTTTGGGGACCTTTTGCTCAAACCACAACGGAGCTGTACTTTCCTAAATTTTCTAAGGACAGCAATTTACCCCTAGATAAACAAAGTCAGATCCTGCAAAAACTTCATGAGGCGCGTGCAGCTTCGTACAAGCCTGAAAGGGATGAAAAAAAATCTTGTGCCCAACATGCACTGCTGGTCCGTGCCTACATTGATGCAGGATTAGCCTTAGGGGATATGTCCCTGCTCGCCCGTGCCAAAAAACTTCTCCATTGGATGGAATCCGTCTTTCTTTTACCAGACGGCTCCGTGGCCTCCCTCCTTTATCCTGACCAATCTCGGAGTTCATTTGGGTTTCTCGAAGATTATGCCTACTGGGTGGAGGCCATCCTTTCCTTCAGTGCAATTTCTGAAGTTGTAAACCAGGGCAAAATGAAGGATTGGATCGAAAAAGCTGAAGCTCGGATGAGTCGGACCGTTGAGCTTTGTAAAGACCAGAATCTGCCTGGCTATTTCTCGAGTCCAGAAAGAATGGAAAATGCCGGACCAGTCCGGAAAAAATCATGGTATGACCATGCTATGCCTTCAGGAAATTCTTCCCTGCTTCGCTGCTTTTCGATCCTTGGTGAAATCGGAAGCGATTCGGCCAAGTGGCGAGCAGAATATACAGAGGCACTCGGAGGTTATCCCAAACTGATCAAGCAATCCCCGGATGGAATTGGCCATGCACTATGTGCTCAAACAGAGCAGACCGTGGGCATCGTCCAGATCAATGGCCCAATAAACTTAATTGAAAAAGTGGCCAAAACGATGACTCATTTAAGTCACCGGCCTGTCTACTTCACCGAGGACAAGGAACTTGCTCTCTGGATTAACCGGCAAAAAGTGGAATTAAACAAAACGGATCATCGAAAACTTATCGAAATCCTTTGGCAATAGTTCAGATTAGGACTGTTTCTTAGCAATCAATTTGCTCAGTGAACGGCCATCCTCACGCACCACTTTCTCTGCAATCTCATTGATATCATAAGCCTTACCATGAAGCACATGTGCGGCAACATTGATTGCCGCACGAATCAACTTGGAATCTGTCTTAACACGGTGACCTGTTTTTGACAACACTCGCTCCACTTCATCAAGCATGGTGAGATCGTCTTCGGTCAGGGTAATGGTACGTACTACCCGTTTGGGCAAGGATTGTTCTGAATCAGTCATACATTCAATTTCTATGGAAAAACGGGAAAATGGCAAAGCATAAAATAGTTATTTATACTTGATAGGAGATTTTACAGTATAAAAAAGCCCTCTCCAACGAGAGGGCTTTGGGAAATAAGTAAGATTCGGGATTGAATTAATTCCGGTTGATACAGTTGAGGTCGTCAAAGGAACGCTTGAGTCGTTCGACAAAAGCAGTTTCTCCGGCACGCAACCAAACTCGAGGGTCGTAGAACTTCTTATTTGGCTTATCCTCACCCTCCGGATTTCCAAGCTGTGCCTGTAGGTAATCTTTCTTTTCTTTGTAATACCCATGCACACCGTCCCAAAATGCCCATTGCATATCAGTATCCAGATTCATTTTGATGACTCCGTAGCCGATTGCCTCACGAATTTGCTCACGGGATGATCCTGACCCGCCATGAAAGACAAAATCTATTGGTTTGCCGGAAAGCCCGTGTTTTTCTTTCACAAAATCCTGGGAATTTTTGAGAATGATAGGAGTGAGCTCAACATTACCGGGTTTGTACACACCATGAACATTTCCAAAAGCTGCGGCCACAGTAAAGCGGTTACTGATTGCAGAAAGTACTTCATAGGCCTGATTTACTTCTTCCGGTTGGGTGTAGAGACGGGCACTATCGATGTCGGTGTTGTCCACTCCATCTTCCTCTCCCCCAGTCACTCCAAGTTCTATTTCGATGGTCATATCCAGCTGATTCATTCGTTGGAAATATTCCTTACAGGTGGCCAAATTCTCATCGATTGGCTCTTCCGAAAGGTCGAGCATGTGTGAACTGTAAAGAGATTTGCCCTCCCGTTCGTGAAATTTCTCACTCGCATCGAGCAAACCATCAATCCAAGGAAGCAACTTCCTAGCTGCATGATCGGTGTGGAGAATCACGGGCACACCGTAAGCTTCAGCCATTGCATGGACATGCATCGCTCCGGAGACAGAACCGGCAACTGCAGCTGATTGGTCTTCATTATTGAGGCTTTTACCGGCAAAAAACTGACCGCCCCCATTGGAAAACTGAACCATCACAGGTGAATTTACTGCCGCCGCAGTTTCCAAGACAGCATTGACTGTGTGGCTGTTGACTACATTTACCGCAGGCAGGGCATATTCATTTTCTTTGGCATCATTGAAGATTGCTTGCACAGCATCTCCAGTCGCTACTCCTCCAGGAAACTTTTTACTCATATTACAGGTTATATTTTGGTTAGGGGTGAAAAGGCTTTCTGTTTGCCACAATTAAGGTATGCAAGCAAAGCAAATAAGTTTAATCGGTGAAAATCGGCTACTTCCTCAATGTAAAAGATCATCAATATTGGAAGAACCTAGGGCTTTCTCAACTTCATCAAGTTTAATAAAAGTGGTTCGAGTATGAGGAAGTTTGTATTTCTTAAAGACTTTTTTATCAAGAAGGTAGTACAATTTACGCCTGGAAATGCGTAGAACTTTGGCGGCTTCTGAAATTTTAAGAATCTTGGGGGCGGGAGGCTTACGAATTTCACGCATTGATTCCTGCTGGTCCAAAAGAGATTCCTCCATGCGTAAGATTCGTTCTTCGAGGTTCGATAATTTGTCCTTAATTTCCGAAAGGACTAAGAAAATGACCTCATTTTCAATGGCCTCGCGATCCTTGACCCCAAGTTCCATCTCTTTTTGGTTACGAAAACTAAAGGCATCGATGCGGGTGCGGAAATATTTTCGGTATCTTTTTTTACGATAGGTCCAAGAAATACAATGGGGGGATGCACGGTCTTTTGCCAAGGAGTATGAAATTTTCATAAATTGTGATTGCTTGGGATCAGTCTTAAAGCTTAAGGAAAAGTTGATTTTCTTACAGTAATTCCAACAGATGAGCGATAAAAACTTTCCCGAAGTGATCCGCGAGATCCACAACCAGGACGACCGTTTTGGAAAAGGTGCCTATTATTTTATCCGTGAAGCACTGGATCATACCCTTAAATCTATGGAGAAAAAAAGTCAGGGGAAAAGCGGTCATGTGTCGGGCAATGAACTGCTCGAAGGCATCCGGGAATACGCTTTGGATAGGTTTGGGCCAATGACTCTTACCCTATTGGACTACTGGAATGTACGCAAATGCAGAGACTTTGGGGAAATCGTATTCAATTTGGTTGAACATGGCATACTGGGCCGTACCGAAAATGATTCGTTGGAAGATTTTGAGGGTGGATATGATTTTCAACAGGCGTTCGCTGAACCGTTTCTCCCCCGTTCTCACAAGTCCCCTCCACCAGAATACAACTGAGCCTTGTCTTAGGGACTGTCCCAAAATTAGGGCCAGAAAATAATGTATATCAAGTAAACGAGTGCAAGCAGGCCAATCGCTTGGTAATACAAATTCATTCTCTTGGCGTTTTTTCCAGATCCAAACAATCCTCCCTTGTAATCGGGAACATCTTCCATACCCAGCTTTTTTGAGCACAGGGGGCAGTCTGTGCCGTCCTTTCGGTGCCATTCGAAATCGCAATCCTGACAAGTCAAAAAATCGTCGTTCACCGAACCGGTAAATGGTTAAAATTATTTGACCTTGCACAAATTAGCATAATGCAAAAACTACCCCATTAGATATGCCCGTTAAAGGTCAAAGTCCAGACCATGAATTGAAATTCCTCACACCACTTTGGTTCATCCTACTGGTAGGGTCCATCCTGTCCTCATGTTTTGTGCATGGATCTGCCTTGGAAAAAGATCTTACCTTCGTACAGGCTAAAGCTTTGGAGGGGGATAAATACTACCAAGGATCACTTGCTTTGTTTTATAAGTACGGAGAAAAAGGCTTGCCCATAGATCTGGGAGAATCAGAAAGATGGGCAAAACTTGCAGCCAAAGAGGATGGCGGTATTGGCATGGCAGTATTAGCCTCAATCGAACTGGAAAGGAACAAGGTTGAGCGTGGACAATTTCTGTATGACGAAGCTTACTTGCATTCGAACCTTCGAGATTTAGCCAAGGCCAAAGACCCGATCGCCCTTTTTTGTGTGGGATTGATGGAAATAGACAACCCCCCCAGGAATGTGGAAAAAGGCATGCGCAACCTCGAACGGGCAGCAGATCAAGGACTAGCGACCGCACAAGCCACACTGGGGATGATTTATTTCACCGGAATTGGAGTACCCCGCGATCCCAAAGAAGCGATCTCATGGTGCTCCAAAGCTGCCCGAGCAAGGCTTCCTCTAGGGATGTTTTATTTGGGAATGGCGTATTCTTCAGGAGATGGGATCCCTCGGAACAACGATTTTTCCAACCGTTGGATCCGAGCGGCTGCCGATAAAGGATTAGTCATGGCACAACTCACACTGGGAATGAAACTTTCCCTCGGTGACGGGATTGAACGCAACCTTGATCATGGCGTTCAATGGCTTAGACAAGCGGCTAATGCAGGTTCTTCCGAAGCGGCTTTACAGCTAAGACGTTTTGAAAATCTCCTCGTTAAAACCCCAAAGCGAAGTTCTTCAATACCTGACAATGAAAAACAATCAGTGAGCAAACTTGCTCTAGACTCAACCCTGCCCCAGTCGAAAAATTCCACCAAGCAAGAATCTCCCCGCGTGCCCATGCCAAGGAAGATCAACCCCAGCCCTTCGACTGACCCTGTACAAATGGCCCTGGAGATGCTTGCAATCAATAACAATGAGGCTGCTGCCCGTAAAATGCTCAAAGAAATTGCCGGTCAGGGGAGAGCAGACGCCCTGCGTGAACTGGGTCTTTTGCACTACAAAAAACAGGAATTTGATCAGGCACGGGAAAACTTTCTCAAGGCATCATTGGATAAAGATCCGCAATCCATCCGCTATGTTGGCATCATGCACTTTCTCGGACAAGGTACCGAACAAAACTACGCCAAGGCGGAAGAATGGCTCTCACATGCCCTTCTTTTGGGTGATAATGAATCCAATCGGTATCTCAGAATCGCCCGTCAGTTTAATCAGTAGATTCTAGCCTACTGAATAATATCAAAGGCAATTTGCTTAGTCGCTAAGTTTTTAGGTTCTTCTTCAGGGAAGCTACTGCTTTTTCGACATTTTCACGATGCCCAAAGGCACTGAGCCTGAAAAATCCTTCCCCCGCAGGCCCAAACCCAGAACCTGGCGTTCCCACCACATGGCACTCACTGAGTAACTTATCGAAAAATTCCCATGAAGTCAGACCACCAGGAGTCTTCAACCACACATAGGGTGCATTTCCCCCTCCAAAGGTGGTGATGCCAAGGGATTTCAAACCCTCGTTAATGATACGGGCATTTTCCAAATAGAAAGCAACCTGGGCATCCGTTTGTTCGCGCCCCTTGGGGGAAAGGGCTGCAATACCGCCCGCCTGCACGATATTCGAAGCACCATTAAAGAAGGTATTTTGACGGCGGGTCCAAAGAGCATGCACTTTTCCCGCTTCCGAATCCTCAGTTACCAATGCCTTGGGCACGATGGTCCAGGCCAAACGGACTCCAGTAAATCCGGCAGTCTTGGAAAAACTGTTCATCTCAATCGCACAAGTCTCCGCCCCCTCAATTTCATAAATGGAACGGGGAAGTTCGGGATCGGTAATAAAGGCAGCGTATGCAGAATCAAAGAGAATGACGGCTTTGTGCTCATTGGCGTAGTCGACGAAAGTTTTCAACTGCTCTTTCGTGGCCACTGCTCCGGTGGGATTGTTGGGACTGCAAATATAAATCACATCCACTTTACCTGAGGGAAGTTCAGGGAAAAATCCATTCTCCTCCGTGCAGGGCATATAAACCAGTCCTTCGTATCCCGCATTCGTTGCCTTACCAGTGCGACCGGCGATGACATTGCTGTCCACATAGACCGGATAGGCAGGGTCCTGCACCGCGATTACACAGTCTTCCGAAAAAATTCCCTGAATATTGGCAGAATCTGACTTTGCCCCATCTGATACAAAAAACTCGGATGGGTCCAGCTTCACTCCACGCTCGGCATACAAATCCACGAGTCCCTGACGCAAGGGAAGCACACCTTCGGATGGGCCATACCCAGAGTAAGTCTCGGCATTGCCAAGGTTTTTGACTCCCTGGTGAAGACCATCCAATACGGCTGAGGCAATCGGCTCGGTGGTATCACCGATTCCGAGACGTAAAACCTGTGCTCCGGTATTTGCTTCCAAAAAGGCGTTGGTACGACGGGCAATCTCAGGAAAAAGATACCCGGCGGCGAGTTTGTCGTAATTGGTATTAATTCTGGCCATACGAGTTAATCTCATATCGAAAAATTGGTCTGGAGAAAAGCGGGTAATCAATAATTTTACATTTCGCAGATTTCCTCATCCCGCTTGCCAACCGGTCGACCATCAGGTATATTTCCGCCTTTTTCAATTAGCACTTATGAAAAGGACTCATCACTGCTGCGAACTACGCAAGGAAAACGCTGGATCTCCCGCCACCCTGATCGGTTGGATTGATTCCCTGCGCGATCATGGGGGTGTCTTCTTTCTCGATCTGCGCGACCGCGAAGGAAAGACCCAAGTGGTTTTGGATCCCGAAAACGCCACCCTTTCCGCCCTCTTTCCCAAACTAAAACCGGAGAGTGTGATTGAGGTAATTGGTGAGGTCCGATCCCGTGAGGAAGGAACCATCAATGCGAATTTAGCTACCGGAGAAATTGAATTGTTTGCCAATGAAATCATTGTCCACAACCAGTCGAGAACACCCCCCTTCCCTCTTGATGATTCCGCGGACAAGGTGAGCGAGGACCTTCGCCTGACCTACCGCTACCTCGACCTCCGTCGCGAACGCAATTTACACGCCCTCAAGCTAAGACACCGTGCATCCCATGCCATCCGCCAATTTTTTAACGACCACTCATTTCTGGAAGTGGAAACCCCGGTGCTTTTCAAAAGCACACCGGAGGGTGCCCGCGAGTTTCTTACCCCCAGCCGTTTAAACCCTGGCAAATTTTACGCACTCCCCCAGTCCCCCCAGCAGTACAAGCAAATGCTAATGGTAGCTGGAGTGGAGCGCTACTATCAACTCGCCCGCTGTTTTAGGGATGAGGACTTGCGGGCTGACCGCCAACCGGAGTTCACACAGGTGGATCTGGAGATGTCCTTCATCGACCGGGAGGATATGTACGCACTGATTGAGGGTCTTCTAAAAACCGTCTGGCAGGAAACTTTGGGCGAAGAAATCCAGACTCCTTTCCTGCGTATGCCCTTCAATGAAGCGATGAACCGTTTTGGGTCCGATAAACCAGACATGCGCTTCGGAATGGAAATCGAGGATTTTTGCGAAGAATTCCGCACCTCCGGTTTCAAGGTATTCGCCGGTGCAGTGGAATCCGGTGGTGTGGTTAAGGCATTCAATGCCAAAGG
>JAYNJW010000036.1:0-16780 GCA_038110535.1 Opitutia bacterium
GCAAGGTATTGGTTAGCTGGGTTGTCTGCGGCAGGTGCGGAAACGATGGTGACATATTCCATGGCACCACTCTCCTCCAAAGTCTTGATGGTTCGGGCCACATTGGCGTTTTTTTGGCCAACAGCAACATAGATGCAATAAACGGGGCGAAAGTTGGAATCTCCAGAGTTTTCACCTTGTTTATTTATTTTTGCTTGGTTGATGATGGTGTCAATGGCAATGGTTGTCTTACCTGTTGATCGGTCACCAATGATCAATTCCCGTTGGCCTCTACCAATTGGAACCATCGAATCTACTGCCATGATGCCCGTTTGAAGGGGTTGATCCACAGATTTACGCGGAATAATGCCAGGAGCAATTCGTTCAACAGGAAGAGTTTGTTCCGCATTGATAGCTCCTTTGCCGTCCATGGGACGACCGACCGCGTCCACTACCCGACCAAGTAATTCTTTGCCAACCGGCACAGAGAGAAGCTTGCCGGTGGTTCGGGCTTCATCTCCTTCTTTGAGAGAACTTACATCTCCAAGCAAGACGCATCCGACAGAGTTTTCCTCAAGGTTCAAGGCAATACCCAACACATTATTGGGAAACTCGATCATTTCATTGTACATCACCTTGGAAAGCCCGTTGACTTGTGCCACTCCATCAGCAAGCGTAGAAATGGTACCAACATTAGTACGGATTGAATCGGTGGAAAGACTTTCAATTTCCTTGCGAATTAGTTCAGTAATGGAACTCATGATGATTGCTTAAAATAATTAGGAAGTAAGGGATTGGGACAGTTTGGATAATCTTGATTTGATTGAGTCTTCAAAAACATCATCTACCAAGCGAATACGATAACCAGCGATTAGCTGGTCGTTTTGGGAAACTTGCAAATCAAAGGAGTGAGAGTTGAATCTATCTAGTTTGCTCTTCAGGCTTGAGATTAATAACTCATTTGGTTGGCTACCAAATTCAACTTCAACGAGTTGTTGGCGCAAGGTTTTACGGATTTCAAACAAATAGGCATTGAGAATTTGCCTGTGACCTGTGGGTTTACATTCCCTTAAACCAGCGAGAACTTCTTGCACGAGCGACAACTCAATAATGCCATGTTCATTAGCTGAACTCTTCACCAGCGCACGAACGAGAGCCTTGTACCGAGAAAACATGATCAAAACGGCTAGGAGACAAGATTGAGCTCTTGCGTAGCACGAGAGGAAAACTTTTCTTTTTCTTCCTCGGATAAATCTTTGGAGAGTACTTTGGTAGCGGTTAAAACGACCAAGGAAGCAATTTCCTCTCGGGCTTCCCGCAAAACGCGCTCTCTTTCCTGTTCCATGGCAATTTTGGCTTTGGAAATGATTTCTTCTGCTTGTTTACGAGCATCATCTTTTTGGGCCTCAATCAACGCTTTGGCCTGTTCTTGAGCCGAAGTGATCGTCTTTTTCGCCTCCAGAGAAGCATCTTGAAGGGTTTGTTGCTGTTGCTTTTCTGTTTCTTCTAATTCAAGTTTGATTCGATCTGCATTTTTCAGGGAATCTGAAATTTGCTTTTCTCTTTCCTTGATGGTGGAGAGAATATTCTTGAAGGCAAACTTCCATATTACAAAGGCAACGATCAGGAAGTTGATTGCTTGGGCGATTAGCATGGGCCAATCAATCCCGAAAGTCTCAACTATTCCTTGAGCCGTATCTCCAAGGCTGGCTAGAACGATCATGGAAGGCGGGAGCTAGAAAATATGATTAGAGGAAAAGAGAGTAGAAGGCAACAGCTTCAGCAAGAGCCATCCCAATGATGGATTGGACGAGGATTTGACCGGATGCGTCAGGGTTGCGCCCAACTGCTTCAGCCGCTTTCATGCCAACGATACCAACCCCGATGGCGGCTCCGAGGCAACCTAGCCCAGCTTGAATGGAACCGGTAATTCCTGATGCTTGTTCAGATGCTTGTGCGAGTACTTCGATCATTTTGATAATTTGTTTGAGTGTTTAATTTAGGAATCGCATATCTACGATGGATCATAGTCCTATGCGGAAATTAGTGATGGTCTCCCTCCTCGTGGTTGCAGATTAGTCCAATGTAAACGGAGACAAGGAGCATAAAGACCAAAGCTTGTACTAGTCCAATAAGTACCTCCATAAAATAGAATGGAACAGGTAAAATCCACTTCAATTGAGGGACTAGATAAAACATGCTGTGGAGCAAGCTTTCTCCTCCAAAAACATTTCCAAAGAGGCGGAAAGTCAAAGAAACAGGACGAAAAAGAATGGAGAGAACCTCGATTACCCCAACAGCTAAGAAGATGATTCCAAGCATACCAAAGATCAAAGAGCTAACTTCGGATTTTTCAGCTTTGTTACCAAACCAATCTTTAATGATAGCCTTGATTCCAGCATATTTAACGATGAAGAAAATCCAAAAAATGTTAGCAACCAAGGCGAGGGCAAGGGTCATATTTAGGTCGGCATTTCCGGGACGCACAAGAGGTTTGGCAATGGCGAAATGTCCATCAATATCCGTATGACCATACCCGATAGTACCAACACCAGGGAGTAAACCACTCCAGTTGTGGATTAAAATGAAAAAGAAAAGTCCACTTAAGAGCCAAAAGGAAGGGAAAAACACCTTCCTGCCGACAATAGGCTCGATAATACCACGAATTCCTCCGATTACAGATTCAAGAATAAGCTGGCCTTTGGTGGGAATTAATTGAGGTTTCCCAACAAGAATCTTAACGAAGAGAACCAGAAGCAAAGAAACCACCCAACTGGTAATCATGGAATTGGTGATAGGGTAATTGCCTAAAGTAAAAACCTTTTCTGCAGTTACTTTTACACCATCACCAGCACCATGAACGTACGTAAGAGGTAAGGCTAATAGGATTAATTTTGCTAATCTTTTCACGAAAAGGAAAAACTTATAAGCAAAACTTTACAAATGGTCAATTCACATTTGTGTGAACATCGATCAGATAGGCAGCAATTAAAATCGAAGGAGCAGTATATAAGATCAGCTTATGATCTTGTGGCGCAAAATGTGTGTGCAGTTTCGAATAAGTCTTGGAAAAAACTGCAAGATTCATGCGGCCAATGGGGATGTTCTAATTGCCAGTGTGGGCTTGCATTTAAAATACTTTGGGCCCAATCAAAATATTCCTCGTGATCGGTTCTAAAAAAAAGCTTTGCGTCTTTGGAAGATGCACTGGCCAAAGATTCTAAGAAGTTATTTTGAATAAGACGATTTTTGTGATGTCGCTTTTTGGGCCATGGATCAGGAAACATGATGTAGGTTGACAGAATTGAGAGTTTTCTGGAAATTGAAACAAGGAATTCTGAAGCTTCAGCTTTTAAAAAGAAAAGATTTTTGAGAGCATGCCTCTCTTTTTTGGATTCGGCTTTTTTTATTCGTTTATTGTTTAGGTCGATGCCTAAAAAAACTTGATTGGGATACTGCAGGGCAAAGGATGTAAGCCAGTGACCGTGACCTGACCCTATTTCAAGATAAATTCCCTTCGCATTGTGCACTTCAATTGCTGGGATAACGGTAGATTCTAGAAAGTCCCCTACCCTACTTATTCGAGCGGCTTTTTGGGCCTGATAAAGCGGAAGGTGTGTTTCTGGCAATGGTTCAGCAAAGTGATGCATGCAGTTTGTTTTTAGAATGTCTTTCCAAGTAGATGTGCAAAATGCTGATGTCTGAGGGGTTGACTCCGGAAATGCGCGAAGCTTGACCAAGAGTATTTGGTTTAACAAAAGAAAGCTTTTCAACACATTCTTTGCGAAGACCAGGTAAATCTGTGTACTGGAAATTACTGGGTATCAACATATTTTCGGCAGTAAGATATCGTTGTGCTGCTTTTGCTTCCCTTTGAAGGTACCCATCGTAAATAATTCTGTAAAGTACTTCATCTTTGACGCTTGGGGCTAAAGCTTTGAAAGTAGAGGGAAGGTCAGCAGGAAAAAAAGAATCAATTTTGGTCTGATGTGAAAAAGTTTTGCCGGTAGAAGTTCTTAAATTCGATAGTTCATGAAACCAAAATTCCACAGAGTTTAAATTATTCTCTATCGAGTCTATACGCGAGTTAGATAAAAGATGATGAGTTTTGGTTTTAGGGAAATATCGAAACTCTGCACTTCCATGATTGAAAAGCAGGCGATGTTCAGCACGACTGGTAAACATTCTGTACGGTTCAGTTACTCCTTTGGTGGTTAGATCATCGATCAGAACACCAATGTAACCCTCGTTACGATCGATAGAAATTAAGTCGAGTTCGGCAGCTTTGCGAGCAGCATTGATTCCAGCAATTAATCCCTGTGCAGCTGCTTCTTCATAACCAGATGTGCCATTAATTTGACCGGCAAAAAAAAGTGATGAAACTAAATTTGATTCTAAATGATGGTCGAGCTGTGTAGGAGGAGCATAATCATATTCAACTGCATAGGCAGGTCGAATAATTTTGGCATTTTCAAGTCCAGGAATTGTCTGAATTAGTTCTTGTTGAATATGAAATGGGAGACTGGTGGACAAACCATTAATGTACCATTCGTCAGAATTGATACCTTCGGGTTCCAAATGTATACGGTGAGAATCTTTTGCTGCAAAACGTACTACTTTATCTTCAATGCTTGGGCAGTATCTTGGACCTGTGCCTACAATGTCACCTTTATACAAAGGCGAAAGGTGCAAGTTGTCATTTATTATTTGATGAGATTTACGGGTAGTTTCAGTAAGGTAACAATTTACAAGATTTCTTCCTAAATGATTAAATTCCTTTTGAAGCCACCTTCCTTTATGTTCCACGTGGAACAATTCATTCTCGGCCCGAGTATCATAAAAAGAGAATTTAGTTGGATTTTCATCACCTGACTGTATTTCAAGTCCATTCAAATTGATTGATCGTCCGAGTAATCTGGGAGGTGTGCCTGTTTTAAATCGTTTTAAATCGATGCCATTTTTTATAAAATGAGAAGATAGACCTTTTGCAGTATGATCACCAAGCCTACCGCCAGAGGATTTTGTATCGCCAATATGAGTAGATGCCTGTAAAAAAGTACCTGTTGTTACTACAACAGTCTTACCATAAAATTTCAGTCCCATAGAGGTTTCAACTCCTTTACACTGGGATTCTTCAACAACCAATCCGTTAACCATTGCTTGAAAAATAGTAAGATTGTCTTGTTGTTCTAAAACATGCTTCATTCTTAATTGGTAGGCCTTTTTATCGCATTGTGCCCGAGGAGCCTGTACAGCCTTTCCCTTCGATGTGTTCAGCAATTTAAATTGGATTGCAGTAAAATCTGTATTTAAGGCCATTTCTCCGCCCATTGCGTCGATTTCTCGAACAATTTGACCTTTTCCCTGTCCGCCAATGGCTGGATTACAACTCATTTGTGCAATTGTATCTAAATTACCAGTCAAAAGAAGAACATCAGCCCCTTGTCTGGAGGCTGCCAGAGCTGCCTCACATCCAGCATGCCCGGCACCGCATACTATGACATCATAGGGCTTCTTTGGTAGATCAGCTTTTAATGTCATAACTTATTTCCCAATACAAAATTGACCAAAGAGTTTGTCTAACATGTTCTCATTGGTTTTTGTTCCAATCATTTCATCAATATATTCTCGAGCACTGGTCAAATATTTCGAGATGATTTCCAAACCTACATTGTCTTTTAGATTCGCTATGAATTTCTCAACTTCTTTTTGACACAAAGTGATTAATTGCTCATGCCTTTGACCAATAAGAAGAATTTGATCACTTTCTTCACCGTAGATCTCAGTGATTAAATC
The DNA here is from genome assembly GCA_038110535.1 of Opitutia bacterium. Lineage (GTDB taxonomy): Bacteria > Verrucomicrobiota > Verrucomicrobiia > Opitutales > Seribacteraceae > Chordibacter. The sequence goes on from JAYNJW010000036.1 coordinate 5,776, forward strand.
ACTCAGTTTTCCAAGTAATTCTTCAATTCCTTCTTTGTTTTTGCAGCTTATTCTTTGCTTTGGTAATTCAATATTTAGTGGTGTTTTCTCTTGTGAGTTAAGATCAGATTTATTTTGTACAAAAATCGTTGGTTTAGTCTCAAGTATAGATTCAAATTCACTTGGTAGATTGGTAGGGTGGGGGATCGAGCTGTCGATTATCCACAAAATAATGTCCGCTTTGCCAGCTTGCTCATGAGAAAGCCTGACACCCGCCTTTTCTACTTGTGAATCTGTATTATGGACACCAGCAGTGTCCACAATTAGGACGGAGTGCTTCCCAACCTGTACTTCCATTTCAAGATAATCTCTAGTGGTACCCGCATCTTCATGAATAAGGGCTCTTTTTTCACCCGCAATATGATTAAACAAACTACTTTTGCCGGCATTGGGTAATCCGATCAGAACAACACGGATCTTTTTTTGTAAGATCTTGGTTTTGGATGCCTGATCTAAGAGACTTGTAAGATTTGCTAGAATAGATTCAGATAATTTAACTTGTATGGATTGGTCGTTCAATCCGAGATCATCTTCCGGAAAGTCGATATATGCTTCAATGGAAGCTTGTAGTTCCAAGATCTCCTCCTGAATTGTAATAAGTTGCTGAGATAAATCCCCTTTAAGATTTCTTTGAGCTGCTGCCAGAGATAGAAGGTTTTTTGATGAAATAATTTGAGCGACTGACTCCGCTTGTGAAAGATCAATTTTTCCATTGAGAAAGGCTAATTTTGTAAATTCACCTGGTTGGGCAATTCGGCAGCCTCTTTTCAAAAGATCTTCGCAAAGAAGTTGACATATTAATGGGTTTCCATGACAGGATATCTCAAGTGATTGTTGTCCAGTGTATGATTTACCTGCTTCAAAGTAAGTGATTACAACTTGGTCTATGATATTTCCATTAATATCTTGATAGTTAGCTACTTTTGCGAGTCTTGGTGGTGGGCAATTATACGAACACGCATCGTTGGCTATTTGTAAGCATAGTTCACCGCTGATTCGAACCACCGCAAGCGCAGATTCGCCCGAAGGAGTGGCTTGAGCAATGATTGTACTCATCACTGCAGGATAGGGACGGATCAGTGACTTTACTAGTCCGTTTGCTCAGGTTCTCCTTTTGCCAAGACCGATCCAACCGAGACCTGTACCTTTTCCATAATTGCTGCGGTGATTTTTTCCATCATTTCCGAATTTTCTGCAAGGGCTTGTTTGGCTGCTTCCCGACCTTGGCCTACGAGATCTCCATCAAATGATATCCAAGCACCTTTTTTCGTAAGTATTTTATGATCGATTCCCAAATCGATAACCGACCCAGTCTTGGAGATACCCTCATTGTACATGATATCAAACTCGCAAGCAGTAAATGGAGGTGCCACTTTATTTTTAACTATTTTAAGCCTTGTTCTTGAGCCTGTAACCGTACCATTCGCTTCTTTAATCTGTCCAATCCTGCGAATATCCATACGCACAGAACAGAAAAACTTGAGTGCTCTTCCACCGGGTGTAGTTTCGGGACTTCCAAACATTACCCCAATCTTTTCCCGTATCTGATTGGTGAAGATGCAGACACAATTTGTCTTAGATATAGCTGCAGTCAATCTTCTCATTGCTTGACTCATCATACGTGCCTGAAGCCCAACAGTAGTATCTCCCATCTGACCATCTAGTTCCTGCCTTGAAACCAAGGCGGCAACTGAATCGACCACAATGACATCGATCGCCCCCGACCTAATCAATGTTTCCGTAATATTGAGAGCATCTTCACCACTTTCTGGTTGAGATACCATCAGGTTATCGAGATCGACACCAACAATTTTGGCGTACCTTGGATCCAATGCATGTTCTACATCCACAAAGACAGCATTTCCCCCTTTTCTTTGAGCCTCGGCGATCACACTCAAGCAAAAAGTTGTTTTTCCCGATGATTCAGGTCCGTAGATTTCCACAATTCTACCTCTAGGCAGACCACCTACACCAAGAGATAGATCGATGGCCAGAGAACCAGTTGAGATTACAGAAACATTCATTTTTGTAGCATCTCCAAGTTTCATTAAAGCCCCTTCGCCAAATTTCTTATTTATACTTTGTAGAGCTAAATCTAGATCAGATGTTGATTTACTTGAGGTTTTTTCAGATGCTTTAGACATGATATGAATGAGATTAGTGAAAACAATTTGGTGCAAGTACCACTGAAGGCAAGAAATTTAGCCTAGCATCTTGCAAAAGAAATTTTCTTTAATACAAAATTGAAAAGGAGAACATTGGATTCATTCTTGGGCGAATTTTTTCTTCGGCACAAGATTGGTTGTGTTCCGGAGGCATATTTACCCTGAAAACAAGCTCTTTCTGCCATCCATTCGATAAGGTTCAATAAATTATGAATAAAATTTTGGGACTTTTCGAAAGATTTATTTTGTAAAGATTTTAAGTGGTCAGTCATGCTCTAACACTCAGGCTTATATGATGTCTAGTCATCGTATGGTTCCATCTTTTTGAAAAACGGGTGCACATCGATGGGTACTTTGAGAATAAGGTTTCTATCAGGTTCAGAAAGATGGGGTAGGGGAGCACCTCATTAAAAGAATCATGATCAAGCATGTAGTTTGGGATTGGAATGGCACATTGGTCGATGATGTCGACCTTTGTGTTGATATTCTCAGCCAAATTCTTTTTTCCCATGGCAAAGACAAAATAAGTGTTCAAATTTACAAAAACAGCTTCTTTTTTCCAGTAGCTAAGTTTTATGCATCTCTTGGTCTTCCTAGTGATGGTACAAAATATGAACAAATTGCAGAGAATTATATCTCTGAGTATCGTAATCGATTCCGTGAATGCAGTTTGCATCCTCAGGCAATCCACATGGTTGAAAAGCTAAAGACATGGGGCATTACCCAATCTATCCTTTCTGCGGGACAGCAAACTGACCTGGAGCATTTTACTTCCTATTATGGTCTAAATAATTGGATGTCACATCTTGATGGGGCCAATCACATCCAAGCTACAGGAAAAGAGGACAGGGTGGCTGAACATTTTTCGAAATTAAATCTGAAGGCTAATCAAGTCTTGTTCGTTGGTGATACTTTTCATGATCTAGAGGTTGCTGGTTTAGTTCAATGCCGAGTACTGCTTTTTGAACAGGGCCATTGTGGCAAGGAAAGGCTGGAAAGGGCGTCTGTGCCAAAAATTAAATGTTTATCGGAAGTCGCTAAATGGGTTCACGATTGACCGGAAAATTCCAACCGATAGATTGCTAGGTTACTCATGAGCAGGGTCTTCATCAAAACATACGGTTGTCAAATGAACGAACGTGACTCCGAAGCGGTTATTTGTAAGTTGCTCGAAAATGGTCACGAAATAACCACCAACGAAGAATCTGCGGATGTAATTTTGTTGAATACCTGTTCGGTGAGAGAAAAGGCGGAACAAAAAGCGATTGGTAAAGCCTCAAGAATCCTTAACTCTTCTGCCCCGCAAAAGCCAATGGTTGGAATCATGGGTTGTATGGCACAAAACCGAGGGGGCTCGCTTTTTCATGAATTGCCTGGTCTGGGATTGGTGGTAGGGACGCAAAAATTTCACCAGGTTCCTGATCTTTTGGCAAAAGCATCAGCACAAAGCCCAGTCATAGATTTGTCCGAAGAAGCTGGGTCCCAGAATGAAATCAAGCACCATGTTAGCAAAGGAAATGGGCCAACTGCTTTTGTATCGATTATGCAGGGATGCAATATGAATTGTACCTTTTGCATTGTTCCAAAGACCAGGGGAGCAGAAAGATACCGGCCGATGCAGGAAATTCTCGATGAGATTGATCAGCTAGCAGACAGTGGAGTCAAAGAAGTTACTTTGCTTGGGCAGATTGTGAACGCCTATGGTCGCGGGGAGTTTGCCCGCGTAAACAAAAAATCTCCGTTTGTACAACTTCTTGAAAAAATTCACGAAATTGAGGGCATTCACCGCATTCGATTTACCTCTCCACATCCTATTGCCTACGGGAATGATTTGATCGATGCATTCGGGAGGTTACCAAAATTAGGTAATTATGCCCATTTGCCCATGCAAAGCGGCTCAAATCGTATTTTAAGGGCGATGAATCGACCCTACAAAATTGAAAAGTTTCTGACCATTGTAGAGCGTTTACGATCCGAAGTGCCTGGCATGCGATTAAGCACGGATGTGATTGTTGGCTTTCCTGGAGAAACCGCCGAGGATTTTAATCTTACTAAAAAGGCATTCAAGAAAGCCGGTTTTGAAATGGGCTTTATTTTTAAATATAGCGATCGCTCTGGAACCCCCTCTGTCCGTCTTGAGGGGAAAATTGAGCGCCGTGAACTGGAAAATCGCAATCAGGAACTTCTTAAACTTTTGGAACAGCAATCGTTACGCTCCAACCGAGATTTAATTGGTCAAACTCATGAGGTATTAATCGAGAGTGTGGCACGAAAAGGGCAGGGGCAACTGATGGGCAGGACAAAATGCTTCAGAAAGGTCAATTTCACTGGAGCCAATTCCATGATTGGAAAAATCAAACTAATACGAATAACTGATGCTTCTCCGACAAGCCTAACGGGGGATTTGGTTGAATAATTTAGCACTATGTCACTTACTCTAGCCAGTTTGTTAACGGGATTTTTACTGATATCATTGGGAATCCTTATTATACAAAAAAATAGTAAAGTCCGATCATCAATACTTGCATTTCCTCGATCGCGAAGATCTAGTTTTTGGTTGGTGGCGATTGCCACGGCTTGGTTTTTATGGGGGCATGTTGCTTTTTTGAGTGAGGCAGACTTTGGCAATTATAAGTTGTTAATTGGTGCCGTTGCTCTTGGGACTGCGATTTTGTCCTTTGTTTTTGTACCTGATTTTCTTGCAGTTCGTGGACTTGCCATGGTCATTCTTCTCTGGGCAAGAGAGGTCTTAGATGCTGCTTTTCTCCAAGATGCTAGTAGCCGTTTGGTTTTAGTGACGGTTATTTATATTCTTATCATTTTCTCTATTTATTTTGGTGCTTGGCCCTATAAATTAAAAGATTTTCTAGCATGGATGAGTCTGGAAACTAATCGATTTACATCCCTTGGCCGTATACTAAGCACGGTAGGTTTATTGATTGTCATCTTGTCCTTCACCTATTGACCTCATCTAATGAGCTTGATTCTGGCAATTTCTGGTCCAGCAGCTGTTGGAAAAACAACAATTTGCGAGCGCTTGATCGCAGAATTTGCCCCAAGACTAAATCGATTGGTAACGGCAACCACTCGATCTCCCAGACCGCAGGAAGCCCAAGGTGTGGATTATTTTTTTCTAAGTGAATCAGAATTTGAGCAAAAATTGTCAAACGGCTCTTTTTTGGAGCATGAAGTCATTCATGGAAATAAATATGGAATACTTAAGGAGACATTATTAAACGCCCAGTTCCAAGGAGTAGATATTCTACTCAATATCGATGTTAATGGTACCTCGAGTTTACGGAGGTTTTGCCATAATAAAGAAGAACTGAAAGGATGTTTAAAAACTGTTTTTATTAAACCTTTAACTTTGGACGACTTAAGGGTACGGTTGCACCAACGGGCAAGTGAGAGCGATGAGCAGATAAGGATTCGCCTTGCCAATGCAGAAGCAGAAATCCTGCGTGAAGGGGAATTTGATTTTGTTCTAGAATCGATGGACCGCGACTCTGACTACCAAAAAATCAAGGATATCTATTTGAGTGTAAGGTAGCAAAAGTTTTTGTGACTTATCAAATCTTGTAAAACAAACTTAAATCCTAGACTCTGGACGATCTGGATTTAACCAATCTACATGGTAATATTCACCTCTTTCTCGATCAGTTCGTTCATAAGTGTGTGCTCCGAAATAATCGCGCTGTATTTGCAGTAAGTTTTGGGGCAATCGTTCGGATCGGTAGGAATCATAATAGGAAAGTGCCGATGAAAAGGTTGGAACAGGAACGCCGTGCAGTACTGCTGTGGAAATGACCTCTCTCCATTGGCACTGATACTTTTCAAGGGATTCTTTAAAATAACTGTCGAGTAAGAGGTTGGCTAACACGGGGTCTTTTTCATAAGCCTCGGTAATTTTTTGAAGAAAAGCAGCCCTAATGATGCAGCCGCCTCGCCAAATTTGGGCAATTTCACCATAGTTTAAGGCCCAGTCATATTCCACTGCAGCTGCTTGCATAAGTTGAAAGCCCTGTGCATAAGAGCAAATTTTAGAACAATATAATGCCCCGCGAATCGCTTCCAAAAAATGACTCTTTTCAATAGGGGATAGGGAATTTGCGGATGGTCCGACCAAGATACGGCTTGCATGTGTGCGTTCATCTTTGATTGCACTCATACACCTAGCAAAAACTGCCTCTGCCACAGTGGGTGCGGATATTCCCATATCCAATGCATTGATAGAAGTCCATTTGCCAGTTCCTTTCTGACCTGCAGTATCCAATACAAAATCTACCAGGTAACCGCCTTTACCTGAGTCTTTTTGCTGGAGCGCATCTGCGGATATATCCATTAAAAATGAATCAAGCTCACCTTGGTTCCAATGAGCAAAAGTCTCACCAATTTGGTTAGCTTGCAAGCCGAGCAGATCGCTCATTAGGTGATAAGCTTCACAAATCATTTGCATGTCTCCATACTCTATGCCGTTGTGAACCATTTTTACATAGTGACCAGCACCATTCTCACCAATGTATGCAGCACATGGGACTCCACCATCAACAGGTTTCCCAGGAAGTCCGCCTTCCAGAGGTTTACCCGTTGCAGGATCAACTTTGGCAGAAATTGCCAACCATGCATCTTTGATTTGTTCCCATGCATATTTTGAACCACCCGCCATTAATGATGGACCAAAACGGGCACCTTCTTCACCGCCACTAACACCCGACCCAACAAAGCAGATATTCTTTTTATTTAAGGTATTTTCTCGGCGTATAGTATCAGTCCACTTGGAATTTCCGCCGTCGATGATTATGTCTTGTTCATCCAAATGAGGAAGTAAAGATTCGATCACTGCATCGGTAGCAGCACCCGCTTGTACCATTATAATAATTTTTCTAGGTTTTTCTAATGATCCTACAAAAGATTTTAAACTTTCAAATCCATGGAGCTTACTGCTGTAAGAGTTGCGATTTAGAAAGTCCTGGGTCTTGGTGTATGTCCGATTATAAACCGAGATTTGATAGCCATGGTCAGCAATATTTAGGGCAAGATTTTGCCCCATAACCGCTAGTCCTATTAATCCGAATTGTGAAGAATGTCCGTCCATAATTAGAAGGAACACTTGCAGGAACGCAGAGAACTGTCGATTAAGAAAGCGACTCAGTAAAGCAACTTAATGTACAGAATTATAAGGGAGAAGCATTATTAATAGCATCAGAAGATTCATCATCAATTGGAGGCTCGTCGATCTGAACCACCACCGGTCTTTTGTACATTTTTGCAGGGTTGGTATAGCGAGGACTAATACCAAACTTTCTCATTAATAAAAGCATGTCTTGCGGATTGGTTCTTAGAGATTGAGTTGCCACATTCGATGAGGAATTTGCTGCCGCTTTTCTATTGGCATCATTCACAGCTTTAAGCATTACCGATTTGGATTTCAGGGTGTCTGAGTTGATTTCGTCTAACCCTAAGGATAACTTTGCACCGGCTAATGCCCCTTCGATTGCACCTTGTTTGGTGGCTTGCTGAACTTCAACCACGCGGGATTCATCTAATTGAGAAAATCCATCATCAGAAATAATTTCTGCCTCATTATCTTGTAGGCCAAGAATCGCACCAAAGGTTGCACCAAAAGCTGCGGCAGTCAAATGATCTACGGTCTTTCTGTCGTTAGAATTTTGAGAAGGATTTAATTCCATGAGAACAGTTGGCTCAAAAATTGCCCCCATGGATGAACCCATTGAAGATTGTCGAGCAATACCAATGTCAATTGTTTCTGTACTGCCCGAATTGACCAAGGATAGATTTTGAGCATTTGTGCTGCCATAGGCAGAACCTTGTGCGGTAAAATTGATAATTGGAATTAATTGGTCTGTAGGATAGTAGATCGCTAAGCCAGTATTTCCCATCATAGAACCTAATGCAGAACCTCGTGTAACCCGCTCAATATCATTCGCTTCTAAAACGGTCTCATTTTCTACCTGAGGGTTAATGACGGATCCCAGCCATGCCGCAGAATTGACCGCTCCAGAAGCACTTCCTTGAGATACGGCTTTAGAAATCTCTCTTCTGATATTTGTAGATACTTCCCAAGAGCTTGAGTACTCTAAGGATTTTGGTAAAACTGTGGCTAATTGGCTACCCATTGCCGAACCTGAAGCGGCAGATTCAGCAATACGATCAGGTTCTACCCAATCTAGAGCTACCGAATAGGATACTGAGCCATCTAATTCATCCCGTTGATGAAGGATTACAGATTGTGAAATCTGTTGGGAGGCCATTTGAGCAGCATCAAGGTGAAGGCCTTGCTCAATGTATTCCGGCTTGGATGTAGCCGCAACAGTAGATGCAATCAGAAAACCATTGGCAGAAGCTTTGACCGAATCATATAAAAACACTTCTTTTGATTCACCAAGATTTAATGCAGAATCTAGCAACCCGTCAAAAAAGCCAGAAATAATATTTTCTTCAATCTTGCCATCATTGAGAGCGTTGGGATTGCTATCTGGTTTGGAAAAGGCAATGAAATCATCCACAGAAAGCCCTTCTTGTTCATCGTTGAAGTCCTTGTAACCGAAATAGCCTTGGGATAATCCCACACTCAGTTGTTGCAGAATACTTGTTTTGTTAGGCGAGTAATTTTTACCAGTGGTAAGTTTATCTTCCAAAGTAAGATCATCACTACTTTCAAGATAATCGAGGCTTAAATCATTTAATTCTAATTGATCGGTGAGAGGAGATGGCCTGCTAATCAATTCTGCAGTGCTAAAGGCAAAAGCAGATGCTAATTCCGACAATTCTTCAACAGATCTGCCTTCTTCAAGAAAAGCTTCTACACTAATTTGAGAAATATTTTTTACCCACAAGGATACTCCACCACCTCCCCACCTATCTATATTGGGAAGGATTGCATTGTACAAAGTAGCAGGTAGACTAACATCTTGATCAATACTACCACCCGCGCGCAAGTAGGCCGAAATCATTGATTTGGTCGCAGACAGGAATGATTGATTGCTTAGGTTAAAACCATCTTTAACATTGGCAAGGTTTTGGATTGAAACGGAAAATTCCTCAAATGTGGGGGGACCATCCAAAGCAAATCCTTCGCTCAATGACTGGGTTAGGTTAGTATTTGTTTCAATTGGGGGACCATGAGTAGCCTCAAATCCGCTCTTTAATGAGTCAGGCAAGGACGGAGCTGTGTTTTGGAGTAGACTGTCTTCAATTAACTGAGGTTCTAGAACACTCCTCCTTTGCGTAGAATCATTGGCTCGGGAAACTTCAGTGAGTTCATCCAGATTGATTAATAAAATACTATCAAGCATGGATGAAGACATTTTTGCCTCAAGGAACAGGCAGGTAGGTGCTAAAAAACTTGTCAACATCATGGTAAACAAAATGCAACTGCCTTTCATACACTTCTAATGTTTAACAATACCCGTATTGTTGCAAACTAAAACCTAAACCCAACCTCCTGCCTCAAAGAATGAATTTTCATAGTAAGAGCAAACAAAGCACTAAAGGTTGCCAAGCAAGCTGGGGTACGGGTAGGGAAATCAATCCAGCAGTAAAGCAAAAACACTAGACAACCCCACCCTGTAATAGTGGAAGGATGGGGAACTGCTATGTGGAAAGTTTTAAGTAAATAAAAAAGAAAGGGGAAGAAAATTAAGAAAATCCCCCCCAATCCCCATTCAGCAAAAAATTCCAGTACATCGCTGTGTGCATGAGCTACTAAAGGCACATAAGGTGTGTGAGCATTTTCTAAACCCAAAGCTCGTTCATTTCGCACCTGTGTTGATTGGAATTTTGGATACATGGAAGAAAAAGAATTATATCCGTAACCCCAAAAAGGTTTCTCCTGAATCATATCCATTGTATCCCTCCAAAATAATATGCGGAGAGGGGGTTTCCCTTGGACAAAATTTTGCCATTGAGAAGATGAATTTCTTACCATTTCCTCCCATTTATTATCTTTTTTAAAAGACAGAAAAAGAAGAAGTAAAAGTGGAATGAAAAGAAAAATAATTGATAAAAATTTAAGATTAATTTCAAACATTTTATTCTTATTTTTAACCACCTTATAAAAGCATATAAAGAATGAAAAGATAAGGAGAATAATTCCGGAACGAGAACCAGAAAGAAGAATCGAGAATGCAATAATAATAATTGAAAATGTGAGATAGATAAAAAGTTTAGAATGCAAAATATTGGTACTTGTTTTCCATAGTCTTATCACTTCATTCCTTACTAGGTAAAAAGCACAGAAAAGTATCATAATCGCGTATGCAGACCAATGATTCTTGTAGGTAAATGTCGAAAAATAATAACGTGGTTCAGGTGCATCCCAAATACCTAATATCTCCACATAATTGTCTGTCCATTGATGATTTATCCTTTGGTAAAATCCAACGAGGCACAAAATTAAGCAATTGAAAACCATTATGTGCAAAAAGCATACAATGTCTGCTTTGTTATGAAGTGAAAAAAATAAAGCGATTCCGATGAATAAATTGAAAGAGAAAAAATAAATTCTTTTTACATAATCAGGCGTTTTTATGGGTGATGAAGGCAAAAATACATGAAATGGAAGCTTAATTTTATTTTCACATTCAAAAAATAGATTTTTAATGGCGTCCCTTTGTTTGATCAAGAACCTATCCAGATATGTATTTTTATAATGAAAAAAAAGGGAAAGGCTGGTTGAGGGGTCTTTGCTCTTCTGATCAAGCATTAGGTTGAAGGCATCGGATACCATCTCTATTTTCTGGGAATCTTTTGAGTCTAAAAGTACTTGCTCGAATTTTAGA
>JAYNJW010000037.1:0-16671 GCA_038110535.1 Opitutia bacterium
CGCTCCCGCCAGCTGAGGTTAAGATCAACCAAGTCTTTGGGGTTCAGGCTGAGGTATACCTGGACTCCAATACCTCGACTGTGCCAGCAGGTGAGACTGTAACCGCAGAAGCTACCCTAGTCGACCCTGATGGAATTATTATCCAGACGCATACTCAAACCTTTAATGGATTTAACGGAAGTACAAATGGGAGTATTATTAACCAGAATCCACCCGGCCAGTTATTATTGCAGGTTCCCTGGTCACAGGCTCGCAAATGGACCAGCGACGCTCGCTGGAAAGTTGTCCTTCGCGTAACGGCCACTTCAGTGGAATCTGATATGGACGACAACCTGGTCGAGCAAAGCTTTTCTGTTTTACTGCCAGACCTCGATGTCTCCGTAAATGGGGTGACCGCAACGGATCCAATTACTGGGGCACAAACGCAAAATTTTGTCCCCAATACCAATTACACCATTTCTGGAACAGTTGCCAACATTGGACAGGTTATGACCCAGCCATCTGTTCATACCTCTGTGGTTGCTCAGCTACGAAGAGTTTCTTTTTCCGAAGGGAACTATACTTTTGGAGAAATTATGGATGAGCAAGCGGTTGTCTTTCCCAGCTTGGGCGCCAACTATCTTTACCTAAGGCCCAACGAAAGCTGGAGCTTTTCCATACCTAATCTCTTTCTGGATGCAGATGCCAGCGGTCAATTTGCAGTGACAGTTGAAGTAAATCCCAGTGTGATTGCCGGAAGAATCATGGCGGAACAAAATTACGCCAATAATTTTGGAGTATCCCAAATAATAGAGGTAACCTCTGGTGATGAAAACGAAACTAGCTATCCCCATTTAGCCTTTGTGCCCAATAGTTACAATGGGGAAAGAGGTTCATTTCGAGGAGTTGATCCGGTTTTTATATCCTTCGCCATGCGCAATGAGGGAACTCGCCCAGTCAATGAAAACGATGACATCAATACACGGGTTTATCTTTCAAAAGATCTTCAGGTTGATGAAAACGATTTTATGCTTCGCGAATTTATTTTTGCCAGCCCTCTGCCTAATATTACTGGAATTGGAGATGGTATGCTGGCGGGTGAGACGATTAACCTTACCTGGTTTCAAAAATTACCAGATAATTTTGAAGGCGACTATTACCTGATCATTGAAACTGAGAACCCAGACCCGGCTCGGCAAATATCTACAGAATATGCAGACAAAACCCCCGTTTTTACTTTGAGTAGCCAAGGGGAGGGAAGAACCGATCTGCTTACCAGTGAAAACAATGCGAATATGAAATCGGAGCGGCCAAGCATCAGCAAAGATGGAACCATCATTGCTTACGAGCAGACTGATAGCAATGGGGTTCAGCAGATTTATATGATTGATAGAAAACAAGCAGTGCTGCAGCCAATATTGATCAGTAAATCATACCAAAGTACTTCCAGTCAAAATATTGCTGGTAATAATCATAGCTTTCGCCCAATGGTCAGTGCCGATGGAAAAAAAGTAACCTTTCATTCAAGGGCATCCAATTTAGCAATTGGTGACACCAATGAGAAAGAAGATGTTTTTCTATACGACTTGGCCCTCAACACGATGGTAAGGCCCCTTAACTCAGATAATCAGCAACTAAATGGTCGAAGTCTATACCCTGCAATAAATGGTGATGGTACCAGAATAGTTTTTGAGTCGGACTCCACCAATGCCGATACTGGTAATCCCACATCGAAAAACCAAATTTTCTTATGGGAGCTCGATTCTGTTGGTAGTGGATCCATCACGGTCCTGACCAATGGAGACGAAAATTCTTACAGCCCATCCATTGATGAAACGGGAAGCCGGGTGGTTTTTGACTCTTTTGCCAGAGACCTTCTTAATGATGACCGGTATGAAAATGGAACCCTTGATGTAATTGGGATCTCGGGCGACACCAACGATCTGAGGGATGTTTTCTACTTGGACCTAGATACAGACACAATTTACTTAGCCAGCGTTAATTACTTATGGGAGCAGGGAGAGAAAAGAAAGGAACTTACAAGTGGTGGTAATTCTAAGAATGCCAAAATATCCGGGGATGGAACTCGTATAGTATTTGAATCACAGGCCCATAATTTAGTTTCAGGGGCAGGTATTGCAAAAATTGTCATTACTGAAGGCGGGCTTGGTTATCAAGGGAGTCCCACCATTGAAATTTTTGATAGTGAATTTAATGCCAGTGGTGCCCCCGGATCTGGAGCCGTGCTTACCCTAAGGGAAGGGGCTATCAATGCCCTTAACGAATTAAACACGGATGCAATCGTGGTGATAGACCCGGGTAAAGGATATGCAAATCCGCAGGTGCAAATTATTCCTGATCCTGCCTACCCAGAACCAACATTTCAAGCCGAGGCAACCGCTTACCTTTCCAATCCAGAGGGTGATATTTATTTTGTTGATGTTGCCGACCTCAACGGCTCCTCGCTTTCCTCTAATACCAGCGTGCTTTACGCCCAAAGAGTTAGCCAAGACATGGAAAATGAAACAGGGGGCAACTTTGCAAGCCGGGAGCCGAGTATCAGTTACGATGGATCGAAAATAGTTTATTCAACCAAATCCTCCAACTTGCTGCCCGGTTCTTTGATTCGCGACGACGGAAAAACATTTTATAATTCACCCTTTGAACTGCCCACTGCAGAAGCTGTGCTGGTTGGGTCTATTTATGAGATTGAAATATCAAACCCCGGCTCTGGATACATAGGTGGTTACTTGAATATAGAAGATCTTTCCGGCACAGGTTCAGGTGCCGAGGCAAGTTATGAAGTGGACCAGCGGGGCCGTATTGTATCGATTAATATGATCCACTCCGGTCAGAATTATCAGCTCGATCAAACTGTAGTTAGTGTAGCAGAGCCACTGGGCGGAAGCGGTTTTGTCGGAGGAAAAATAAGATTCCAACCAACACAAGGATTGGGTAAAGACCGCTTGGGCGGGGGTCGTATTTATAAGGTACTAATGAATGACTATGGGTTGGGGTACAGTATTGGGGACTCCGATGCATCCACCTTTGCGGACCTTATCCAGTTTGAAGGAGATGGTGCGGATCTCAATGAAGATGGTTTCTCCGATGGGCGAGTCAACCCTGATAGGGTTCATAATGTGAAAGGTAGTCTATATCTTGAACAAAGATTTCAGGTCGAAATACTTTCGGGTTCCTCGGGCCTGGTAGGCTCTGATATTCTCAACACTACGCTTACGGTTTCGGACAAGAATAATTCATTGGATCCTTTAATCATAGAGTTTAGAGAGGGGTCGGGGAGTTCCAGTTCTACTTCTACTATTCCTGTCCAACTTGGAACTACGACCAAGTCAGCATTGAGAGACGCAGTGATCGAGTTGATCAATGACTATATGACTCTTTCCTCATCGGGAAACATAACTTCTGGTCCTTTGGTTGAGAATAATCAATCCAACGGGAGCACTTTTACCTTTGCCGCCTTATCTGGCCGTTTTTTTACAAACAATCCATCAGCAATCCGGGTGGTTGAAGAATCAAATATGTTAATCATGGGCTCGGGTTACACTACGGCTACACCAGTAATCAATCAGGTGCCCAGTATATATGGTTTTTCAGAGGTACTAAGTGACCCCCCGGAGGGGGTATCCCTAGAAGAAGGGTCTGGGAGAATGAGCTTGCTTGCCCAGCGGGATGATGAATCTGACGACATTTACTTATTTGATGAGAATTACCAAAAAAATATGCGGGTAAGCGTCAGTACATTTGGAACGCCTGCAGGTTATTTATCAAATGATGTACCGTCACCCCCAAGTAGTAGATTTCCCATGATCAGTGGGGATGGAAGATTTGTTGTCTTTAGTTCCGATGTTTGGGGCCCGGGTGGGCTGGCTTTTTCAAACAGCAATCAACAGCCTTTGGTTTCATCTCCAACCAGAAATATATACCTAAAGGACTTAAAGTCATTAACGGACCAGCCCAACTCTTCATCGCTGGATTTATTGTTTCCTCCCACTACAGAGACCTTCGAGTTTGCTCCTCAGTCAAAAATACCAGTCGTTATAGACTTCGATTACAACGGCGACTTTTACCTGTCGCTTTATTTGAACCGTAAGCGTCTCAACGATAATGAAATTACCGTTTCCAGATTTGGAGGGGGAGATGGGTCGAGCTACAACACAAAACGGTTTACCGCTTTTTTGGACTCTGCCCTTATCAGTGATTTAAATAATAGTGGCGAGTTTACTTTGGAGGTGGTCGCTTTTGATGAAGGTAATGCAACCATTGCTGTTAGCCAAACATCTCGCTTTATCGTCAAACAATTTAGTGGCTCCCTTCCCCCAAGAATTAAAATTTCTACTCCCAGAAATGCGGTCACGTCATCTTCCAGTCTTCCGATTAATGCATTTGCGGATGACCCAGACGGGGCGATCAAGGAGGTTTATTTCTATGTTAATGGAGTAGCGATATCTATAAATGACCAAAATCTCACTTCAATACCCCGAACTCCTGGAGTTACTGAAGATACCATGATTTATGGAAGTTTACTCAATATACAGGCTTTGATTGATGAAGACATTTACAGTCTGGGTGATCGTGGTTTAATTAGCCTATTTGCAGTAGCAGTTGACCACAGTAACAACAAGGTAACATCTGATATATTCAATCTATCATATACTCAAAGTATGGCTTCTGTACCTGAAACTTTCCCTCTTATGTTAAATGGAAACCCTGATGAAGATTCTACAATTTCTTATTATGATGATCTAGTTGCTGGCTCCGACTATAACATCAGCTTGGATGATGATTTCGGGATTGATGAAATCATTTTTGATCCAAGCATAAAACTTTTTGGTGCCAAAGATTTTCGACTGGACATCTTTTCTCGCAATGGAGGTTCTGGGGCGTATTACATTCCTGGTATTGATGAAAATGGCTCCATTTCTGCCATTCGGGTATTATCTGGAAAGGACTACTCCCAGGATGGCAATACAAGCCTTCGCATTGTTCCGGTGTACAGGGCTTATAATCAAGGAAATGAGGCAAAATTAACTGCTGATTTAAATGGCAACATTGTTATTATAGAATCCCCTGATGGAACTGCTGAAATTGGTAACGGGTACAGCATTTACCCTAGGGCACGCCCCCTTCCCGATAACAATTTTCAACTTGCCCAATCAGTAATTGTGCCCCTTGCCCCCGTCGATGCTACTGCCTTATCCAGTACCATACTTACGAATTTTTCTATTCCCGCACAATTTGCATACTCCAGGGACTATGATGTTTACGGTGGTTTTACGCAATCCCCGCTCGTCATAAAAGTAAAAACAGAGCAAACCAGTGAGACGATTGAATCAGTCAGTTTAATGATTGATGGTTCTTATGTCGAAGATCTCGTGAAGTATCTTCCCGATAAGTTGGGTGACGATAACAAAACCGGGGAGTATTATTTTTCATGGGTTCCCGAAGTGGCTAAGGATTATATGCTGGCTGCCGTGGTGCAGGATGTATCAGGTAATGTCGTTGCCACCAACCCTGTAATTATAAAGGTTGAAAATTATTTGTCCGGCGGCATCAGCCTAAGCCGAGCAGGGGATGCGAACTTTTCTGCAGAATCAGACGAATCCGTTATTTTGTCGGTAAATGTTGAGTCTCAATTCGAGATCGAGCAAGTAGACTTTTTTATTAACGACCGTTGGGTAGGAAGTGGTGATAACAAAGGTGGTTCAAACTTTCAAAAAGGCGTGGCTCTTAAAGATTATGCATTTCGTCCAGGACAATACGAAGTTAGCTACCGGGCTATGGATGAAAAAGGAAACATGGCTGGCACATTTTCTCCATTCCTGACGAGTATTCCCTCAAGAAAAAATAAATTACTGATCATTACCCCACCTACTTCTCCGCCTGACGGGAATGTTGATTTAGTTTCCCCAATCGAGGACTTAACCTTGCCTGTAGGCTCAACCATCAGGCTCATTGCTCTGGCCAACGATTTTGGTGGTGATCTTACTGGCTTGCACTTTTACAACTCACAGGATGAGAACCCACTCTATGCCTGGAGGCAAGTATTGGATTTAAATGGGGAGTTGCCTAGTGATGGCCAAATCTTGTCAATTTCTGATGGTACGGGAAAATCAGTTACCTTTGAATTCGATAACGACTTGAGCGCATCTGTTGTTACTGATAACCCCGAGGTGACACCAAAATATCAAAATGAACTTGATGATTTTTCGATAGTCAGTACATCCTATACCGGTGTTTCTGGGATTGCCTATGTTGTAGAGATTGACGGAAAAGGTGATCCAGTAAGCGGATCCAAAGATTCCTATAAGTATTCAACCGATGGAGGAAAAACTTTTGTGGAAGAAAGGATTCCAATTTCTGCTGGTTCCAGCGTATTACTATCTCGCGGCCATGGTGTGCAGATAAGGTTTGAAAATGAATATGGGCATGTGGCGGGAGACAGTTGGTCTTTTGTGGTTCGACCCAACAATTATGTTGTGCCCATAGAGGATGCTCATCCAAGTCCGGAAGTTAACCGGATTATTACCAGAAATAATTTGGTAACTGCACTAAAGTCCGCGGAGCAGGCTGGGCTAATTTCAATTCGCTCAAGCGTTCAGGACGATTCCGACCTTATTTTTCTAAGGCACTTAAATGACCAGTTCTATAATACTGTGACTCTATCTGGATCAAGTTTGCAGGAGGAGGGCGGAAGTATTGTTCTTCTTATCGATAATGCCACAGGTGGTGATGGTACCTTGTTGCTCCCCCAGGCCTCAGATTCTAAACAGCCCCAACCATTTGGAATTACCTGGCAGGCCAGTTTTGATGCCAATGAATCCGCAAAGGATAAAGATGAAAATGAAAGAATCTATTTTTATGCCATTGCCAAAGACAACTCCGGTCATGAAACAATTAGCAGAAATGTCCGAATAACCGTGGTCCCTGCTATTGGAAGTTTGCCAGCTATTGAATTGGGCGATGTTGAGCAAAACTTAGTTTATGTAGGCGATGCACTTACAGTTCCCCTCAAGGCAGAGGCCAAAGATCCAGATGGTACTATTGCCGAAGTGATTTTCTACACCAACGGTTTGTCTATTGGTTCTGATTTTACCCGCCCTTTTGAGTTGGATTATGAGATCAATGCAACCGGGCATTACGAAGTTTATGCGATTGCCCGGGACAACTCTGGAAATCTGGTAACTTCCAATGTTCACCGTATTGTGGTGGACGAGGGTGGGGAGGAGCAGGAAGCCCCCCTAACACTCTCCGTTCCATTTGCATATTTAGGTGGGGTAGCAGAAATTAGTGGGTTGTACAAATCTGAGAGTGGAGATTACAATTCAACCATTCGTGCCTTGGTTTATGTGAACGGTAATTATGTGGGTGATGCCCATAAACTTCCTCGCTCACCACAAGGTCCTGGAGAGGAAGACTCTGGGCAGGGATTTGTTTACGATTTGCCCGCTCGTAACTCCGAAGGATATGAGGTGGAGATGATCGTGATTAATGGTGACGAGACTGCTAGCACAGTTTTACAACAAGAAGTTGTGGAAAGTCCATTAACTGATAACTATCAGTTTTCAAAAGCTTTGTGGAATGGTTTATTTGACCGCAACCCAGAGGGTGCGGAGATCAATGCATATGTGGCCGCTCTGCGTAATGGCTCGATGACTCGACCACAAGTCATTGCCTCCCTGCGGGATAGGACGGAATTTATTAATGCCCGCAATGTCTTGCTCGCTAATAAAACAGTTAATGGCACATGGAATGTGTTAGATAGTATCTTGGAACAAACCGATCAGGCGGGATATGGCTCGAGCGAGGGAACAAACTCAACCGCAGAACAGGCAGCGATGGGCCAGTCGCACAACACGGAAGGAAATGTTTCCAATCTTGGAATATATGAAGGCGTGGAAGATGATATTGGAAATATTTACCCTTTTGGAAAATCGATTTCTATGAACGAAGCTCCGTTTTTGGGTATTATCTCGTACATTGACGACATTGATTTGTTTCAAATCAAAAGTCACGAACTGGCCAACGAAGGCATCCTTGAGGTCTCCCTAGTTAAAACAATTAGTTTATTAACAACTCAAGGGATCTTACAATCACCTGCCGGTATACCACATCATTTGGGTGTTTATTTCAAGGATGGGACTTACACTAATATTGCGGCCCGAGAAAATATTCCTTGGGGGACGCCAAAATTTTCCCTCAGCTTTGATCTAAGTGGATTAAAAAATGTTGATTATTATAGTATTGCATTTCAGGGCGGACGAACTTTAGGCGGCTACACTATTTCCACATCCAACCCCACCTACCTAAATCAAGCCAATTTCTTAACGGATGAAGAAATTGCTCAACTACAGATCGAATCGCGGGTCAATGGTTTTGACCTTGGTCAGGCATTGGCATTCCAAACGGGCAATTTTTTATACACCAACCAATACGGGCAGATGGAGACTCACAACCCGGAGGAGTTCTTTACCCGCTTATTTAGGAATAAATATGAGCAAGAAGCTGGACCAATACAGATCGCCAGGGGGCTGGAATTATTGAACAATTCAAATGATCCAAATGTTGAAGGAGTTTCCCAGTTCGACTTTTTAACTAATTTTGTATTGGACAATGCGATTCTCAGTGTGGGGCCTTATAACTATACCTATAATCTGGCCATCCCCAATGTTCCCCTGGATGCATCTGCATTTGCAGAAACCGCCTTGGTATATTCGGCCCTTATTGGCAGGGCTCCCACTAAGACTGAAGTGGCCATACTAACCCTAACCCCCAAGTACGAACTGCGCCCACTTATGGAACGGGCAAAAATGATCATGGAGATGCCCGATTATGCTGGCCGTTATGGATTGGCGATGCCAGAGGTCGACCTACCAAACCTTCGAAATGGCAGAGAATATGATCCGGGTGACCCCATCCTGATCGATGCTACTTCTTTGGGTGCAGACGATCTGGCTGGCACTGCAGATGATGGGAGTATTCGCGAAATAGAGGTCTTTCTTAACGGGAGCTTGCAGGGAAGTTTGTCCGACGGTGTTGTGACCGCTGGTACACGATACGAATTTTATCAATTTAATATACCCAATGATCAACCTGCAGGAGAATATACAGTCGAGGTGGTTGCGGAGGATATTGGAGGACTAACATCACGGGCAACTGCATCGATTGTAATTCGTAGCCCGATTGATGTGAATATCACTTCCCCAGTGCTTGGGGAAACTTTATATTGGAATCGAAATGTAGATTTTACTTATTCTGCAAATGCCACGGTGACATCCTATCTGGAAGTGAATGGAGCGATTCCATGGAGAGGCAGGCTTACTTTTGATGGCTCCGATTTACCTGAAGACAATTCAACTCTCTCCATTCAGGATGGAACGGGCAGGGGAACGGTTGTTTTTGAATTCGACTCGGATGGCTCATTAGGAGTTTCCCCAGTTGCAAACCTAGTGGAAATGAATGCCCCAATTACGGGAAATGTGTCGCTTTCTGGAAGCTACATGGGCACTCAGCCTCGCACTTACTTAATTGAGATTGATAGCACCTCAGGGCCTAGGGATACTTTTCGTTGGTCGCTTGACGGTGGGGCAAACTTCAATGACTCGTTGATCGAAATAACAGCAGGAGTTCCGCATAGTTTAAGCGGTGGTCTTGCTATAACTTTTGCTGGTGACACAAATAATACCGTAGGCGACCGGTGGCGCATTGAGGTGCAAACACAGCGGCATATCGTGGAGATTGGGAAGTATGGCAGTTTTAAGGATCGTTTACTAACAACAAAACACAACCTGGTCGAAGCGATTAATAAAGTTTTCAACTCAGGAAAATTGGCGATCCGGGCAAAATCTGGTCATTCAGATCTTTCAGGCGGCGGGGCTTTTGGGCAATATTATGATGAATACACCATTGAGCTATGCCTGGAATGGGCCTGTGCAATTATTGAGGATATTGTGATCGATCCCAAAGATGAGACCACTCTTTTGTACATCGAAGACTTGCCTTTGATTACTTCAGCAGGAGGTGGGGGACCCCTAACTTTGGACATAAACAAATGGCTTTCGCCTGGTACTTCGATGGTGAAAACACGTGTGGTCGCAGTCGAAAATGGGACGGGCAATGTAAGTTACTCAGCTCCCCGGTTTTATGAGGTAAGAAACCCACAAAGACCCTATGTTGAGTTGATTTACCCCAAGGGGCGAAAAGCGGTCCTACGCTTTAAGGAAACCTTTGCTGCGGGCGGACTGGATGTCTCCCAAATAGAAATTGTTGACCCCGGGTTTGGCTATGAAGAAGACTCGGTACACTTTAGTTTTTTAACGGCTGATGGGTATGGGGGTGAGTTAAATGCGACCTTGGATGAGCAGGGTGGAATCGCAAGCCTCTCAGTGGTTGAGAGTGGCTCAAAATATGCCCCGGGGGATGTGATCATGGCATCGGCACCTTTTCGTTATCGTATGGGAGAGGAAATAACACTGCGGGCCAAATTGAATGATCCGCTCGGAGAAGCCCCAGGGGTGACCTTTTTGTCTAATGGTGTACCGATTACACAACCGGTGGAAGCGTATGGAAATGAAAGGGTAATTACTTTTATTCCCCAAAATGAACAATCAAGGTTTATTTGTGGTCAACCGTTTTTTGGTGATGGGCGAGATTTACCTCCTCGGGTTATGCCGGATGGTTCTTTAGATTGTGACTATTCTGGTAAGGAGCACGATCGCTCAGGGGGAGATTGGGGCTGGCGGCGCTGCTGGGAGCAACAGCACTGTCACCCAGGCCAATATGTAGCACCTCCTTGGTATTGGGGAGATTTGGGAGGTTATTGGCAATGGCCACCACCTTGGTTATCTGCAGATAGCATCCCTGGAGGGCTGCCTGTACAACCCCTTTCTTCTGGAGTAACCGCAGAGCTGATCAATCCAAGCCCGACCGATCCAACCCTGAATAGATTCACTTTGGGCGTGGAGGTGGAGATTGCCGTTTTGGTTGGAGCAGAAGTTGGAACGGTGGAGGAGGTGCGTTTATTTTTGGATGGGCAATTACTGGACCTAGAGCGCAGGTTTCCACAACCGGTACCTGGCTCTCCGGTAGGTGCTTACAGCAGAGACGGTTTATATGGCTATGTCTGGACACCTTCCCGTCCAGGAACTTACGAATTATCGGTACAGGCAACAGATAACGCTGGGCAGGTTTCCGAAATAACCGAGCTTTCGAAAGCTACTGTGGTTGTAGGAACGGAGACATTGGGCGCGCCCCCAGTCGTGCGAATGACCGAGCCTGTGCCAGGTGGTTTTGGAGATACCTTTCCGGATTATTCGTACGGTTCGAGCCTGTTTATCAATGTGCTCGCCTATGATCCAGATGGAGATCTGGAATATGTAAAAATATTTCTCAATGGTGAAGAATTGGGTGAACCACAAGGGCGCTTTGGGGATACCTATGTGTTTAAATGGGAAGTTGCTACGGAAACCGCATTTTTTCAAAATTTTGTACTTCAAGCAGTCGCAAAAGATAACGACGGCAATGTGGTTCGGTCTGGTACATTGGCTGGATTGACTGCCGATAATTCTGCCAATGTTCGTCCAACTGTCCATGTGGATAATGTAACTGTGAATAACGAAGGGGTGCAAATAAGAGCATTGGCAGAGATTAATGACAATGCATTCTTCGGTGGTATTTCCAGGGTACAATTCTTCATCAACGGGGTCACATTAGATGCTTTGGGAGGGGAGGGTAGCTTCTTTGCTGAAGGTCTTCAGGAATATGTGATGGATTGGAAGCCAGAGCAGGCAGGAACCTACAATATATATGCCATGGCAGTCGGTAGCGTAGGGCAGACTGGGGATCACTACACCATCAGTGAACCTTTCGAGTTTGTACTATCGGAAGAACAGCTTGCTCAATTTGCCAGCCCGAACTCCGGCCCAAATGTTCGCCTAGTCTCACCTGGACCGCATATTGAAAACCAGGCAATTGCCCTTGCTCATTTGGACGAAAGCTTAACTTCTGTTGATGAAAATTATGGAGAAATAACCCGCATTTCTATGATCTCTTACGGAGAGGGTTATATAGATGAGCCCAAAGTATCTTTCTTTGGTGGAGGCGGAAGCGGAGCAGTAGCAAGTGCCATGGTAAGAAATGGTTCTATTACCCGAATCTCCCTATCTGAAGGAGGCAAGGATTATGATGATACTTTAGAGCTGAATATAACTTCGATATCAGATTTTAATGGATCGGGAGCTATTTTGGAGCCGGTTATTAGGAATGGAGTTATAACTGAAATCCCAATCTTAACAAAGGGTCTGGGCTATAAATCTTCTGATATGGTAGGAATATTTGATTTACAGAATGCCGTACGGGCTGGCTACGGGGCGAGGGCAGCCTTAGTAGTGGACGAGAATGGTTCGGTAGCATCAATAAATATACTTGATGGCGGGCAAGGTTATGACCTCAATTATTTACGGGTAGTGGTTGCGGGCTCCGGATATGGATTCGAGGCGGACATACCATCTGTAACCATTGAGGACGGAGTGGTTCACGAAATTGTTATTTTAGACCCAGGCTCAGGGTACGCAGATGATATAAATTATTCGATTGAAGAAGTTGCTGGAACTGGAGGTATTGGATTTGGGTTAGATGCATCGATAAACGGAAGAGATGTAAAAAATGGAGTGGCGGTGGTATCATTAACCCAGCCTGGAAGCGGCTACGAATACCCGCCCAATGTCATCATCACTGGAGGATCGTCGAAATCATTTGGGTCTCCATTTGTGTTTACTCAAGGATCCATTGTTACCTTAGAGGCAGAGGTGCAAGATCCCGATGGATTTATTGAAGATGTAAGGTTTTATGGAAATGGAAAACTGTTAGGCAATGACCCGCTGGGCGGGATAGACTCTCTTACGATTGTCAATTTTGGCAACCCAAGAGCATTCTCTGCGCCTCCCGTCATTTCTTTTGTCGGAGGAGGGGCTGGCGTAGGGGCAGAAGCCCAAGCAACCATTGACGAAAATGGAACCTTAACAGGGGTTCAGATAACAGCTGCCGGGGTAAATTACACCTCGCCGCCAGCCGTTGTCATCAGTCCTAGCAATGGGGTAATTGTTGTGGCAGACATTGATACCGAAATCCGAAATAATGCCAGAAATATACCTGGCACTAACCGGTGGGTTGCAGACTGGAACACTAAATTTGCTGGAACCTTTAACCTCTCGGTCGAGGCAATTGATGATCAGCAGAAGAGTTCACGCATTAGCACAGACCGATATGTTACCATTATTCCGGAGAGTTCATCTAAGTCACCAAGGGCTACGCTCTTGGGACCACCCGACCTTCGGACATATACCTCGGGCTCAAGACTAAAACTCTATGCCCAAGCTTATGATTTAGACGGTTCTTTGGAATGGGTTCAATTTTATGTTAATGGAGAGCCTTATGGAGATGCCCTACCTGGAAATCTCGAAAGAAGCAGTGCAAGCTTTCCTTACAGCTTGGATTGGGAGGTCCCCGCCCCGGGGGTTTACTCCTTTTTTGCCCGGGCGATGGACAACAGTGGAAATGGTGTCATGACAGGCATATCAACGATCACGGCGACCACAGGCACAGGAGAACTTCCGGAAGTAGAATTTCAAGCACCACTTAAAGTAGCACAGGCAAGACCAATCATTGATGACAATGGTAGTATTGTGGATTTTGAGATGATTGATGGAGGTTTTGGTTATACTGTAGAACCGGAGGTTTATATTAGCGGGGGAGATGCCTATGCGATTGCCATTGCCGAGGTTGATCAAAATACCTCTAGCGCTACATACGGACAGGTAATCGATATCCATGTGACGCAAAATGGATCAGGCTATGATGAAAATACAACTGCTGTATCCATCCTCAAAGGGTTCCCACTGATTAAGCCTGGTGGAGAGACGGCAATAGTAGAACTGCTCTTAGTGCCCATACAGAAGCAAGCAGCCGGGGCTGAGTACCAGCCATCATTTCCAATATTGGATGGTGGTGCCGGTTACACGGAACCCCCTGAAGTTGTAATTGAAGGACTTGGTACTGGCATGACAGCAGATGCTGTGATTGACCCAGACCGTGGAATAGTTACAGAAATCGTGCCCACTAACTTGGGTAGCGGTTATTACCAAACGGGAAATAAAGTGATACTTAAAGGGGGTTTTCCTCTCGAAACAAGATCGTTCATGGCTCATTCAACTGATATTGATGGATCGGTTGTCGAAGTTACCCTTTTCCAGAATGGTCTCCCTCTTCAGACGGATCGTTTTCCACCTTACGAATTCGAGTGGGCAAGCGGAGCCTCTGGATACTATGATATTTACTTTGAAGCGTTGGATAATCAGGGAAACAGAAATGTTTCAGCAGTTATGCGAAGAGAGGTATTTTATTCTGAGGCACCGGAATTTCATCTACAACCTGCTTCAATGGCTAAAGCTTCGGCACAAGTAGATGAAAATGGCAGTTGGGAAACTGGAGAAGTCTCAATTGAGTACGCTGGCAGCGGTTATCATGTCCCTCCTGAAGTAGTTTTTGTTGACCCTGATGGTACAGGTACTGGAGCCCGAGGATTTGCCTATTTGAGTGGTGATAAGGTAACTACAGTTGAAATAATAAATGCTGGTAGTGGATATTCGGAAAATTCGGAAATTCGCCTGATTGGAGGTCTCAACACTTCCTTGCAGCCCGTTCGTATGGAATTAGGAAAAACATTACCCCTGGGAATATATGCTTATGATCCGGATACCATGATTAACCAAACTGGCTTTGTCTTAGAGATAAATGATGAAGAGATTGATACATTTATAACTGGAGCAGATCCATACTTTTCTTTTCTTTGGACCCCAGAAAGACCGGGCGATTACAATATCCGTGTGCGTGGCTCATCTGTGGATGGGACTGAAGCATTTACACAAAATCTCGATGTTGAGGTGTTTAACGATTCGAGAAACACAGTCACTATGCTGGCAACCGCACTAGTCGAAGATCCCATTCATGCTGTAGGTAATATCTTTATTCTTCCCTTTCAAATCGACACGGTTCTTGGAACAGTCGAAGAGATCCGAGTTTTTGATAATGGGGTGGAAGTGGGCAGCTATCCCACGAGCCTAAGGAACAACCTTTCCTACGAACCGGGTTCTGGGTTCTTCAATTTTTATTGGGTTCCTAATTATGAGGGAAAACATGAGATCTTGGTTTCTGTAAAACTTCAAAATGGGCTATATGTCTTTTCTGAAGCTCATATTTTTGAAGCCGCACAGGGCTTGAATATCTTAATTTCACCATCATCCCGAGCCTTGGTTGATGACCCTTATCCGTTCTTGCTTCATGAACAATGCGCACAAGTTGGGGTTGAGGTAGAAGTTGGTCGCGGACAAGCCCCGGAGTTCTCTCAGGCATTTCTTTACGGAAATCAAATTCTGTTGGCTCACAAAATTTTCGAACCTGACTTTGCATATGAGTACAATGCATTAGGCTTTAGTAATAACAAAATAGCATGGAATTTTGACTGGAATGTCAGTTTCAAAGATTATGTTGATCTGCCGATTGACTCAAATAACACGGTTCAGGTTGATTTAAAAGTCATCGCGATAACTAAAACTGACTTGTCTATGGGGGTTCAGGGACAGGAACTTGTCTCAGAAAGTGTACCCACCTTTATCCGAGCACTTGACATAAATGATGAGGTCAGCTCCATCGCCTTGTATTACAAAGCTGTATCGGGGCAAAGGTTGTGCGACATTAGAGACTTATATCCCGGTGGCCCTGGAGCTGAGGCACCTGATCCCGGAATTGATAAAAATAGGACGGATGGGGACCCTGACATAATAAAAGACATCGTCGACAGCCTAAGTGATGAAGATCTTGTGGACTTGGTTGGAGCTGAGGTCGTTATTTATGGAGATTTCTTCCTAGACGCATGGGATTTTAGTGATCATAGGGACATCTACAGAGATGAATATGGAGCAAATCTCCTTAATTATATTACGGATGAAATTCAGAGCGATGATTACATCAGGTTTTATAAACCTGACGGTCACATTTATAGCGACAGAGACCAATTCCTAGGAGCCAGGGAAGGAGATTACTACACGAACCGCGTTAAATTCATTAACCGCCATTTCAAGAACAAGTACAATAAATTGCCTTTTACCGCACAGACTCTAACGGGAGCCAGCAAGATGTATGAAGCCAGAGAATTGGGCAATGTAGGGGTTGCCGCAGATTTTATCTTCAACTTGGTCAGAGAGCCGTCTATTCCTGGTACATCTGGCGTGGATCAAACCTATCTCCCTTATATGGAATCACGCCGAGAAATATATAAGGATAAGCTTGCGGTCTATTTGACAATTTTGAACCTTTCCGAGGATAAAAATTCAACCATTGCGGATTATAACCCGGGTAATAACCGCCAAGCTGGCAAAATAGATTTTCAAAACTTTAATGAAGCTTCGAATTATTTTGTCCAAAGTTCTTTTGTCAGGCAGCAATTTAATCTTTTATGGGATGATTCACCAATCAGTGATGTATCTACCAGTTGGAAACATGAAGAATGGTTTGGGTGGTTTATGGATGAAAAATATCCCTGGATTTACCATGTGGATCTGGGATGGCTTTATAGTAATGGAACATCCCAAAAAAATATCTGGCTATACTCCGAATCCA
>JAYNJW010000038.1:0-12013 GCA_038110535.1 Opitutia bacterium
CTGGCGACGAGCCGGGAGGACTCCACCACGAGCTCCCGGTTCTTTGGGGTGTATATTTCCTTTTCTTCCCTGGAGATCATCAGGTCGGTTAGTGCCTCCCCAATGACCTCGGCCACCTCGGCGATGTGGAAATCACGGTCACCCGCGCCATCTGTAATCCGTACTTTTGGAATTTCGAACCGATTCTCTCCCAAATCTTCCGCCCAATCAAACCGGGGCTTATTTTCTCGGGGCGTTTCCGCCGCTTTGGTTAACAATCGATCTTCCTCAAATATCGTATTACGCATCAGTCAAATTCCCCTCCCACACTGTTAAAACATTTACTTCACCAAACCTTGGCCACTTACAACTCGTCATCCGAAACATCGGACAGTGCCGAAGACTTCTGGTATTCAGTCACCCGTCCTTCGAAAAAGTTTTGTTCCTTTTTCACATCCATCATTTCCGCAAGCCAAGGAAAGGGATTTTCCAAACCAGGGTGCAGTACTTCCAAACCTACCCCATTGAGACGACGGTCAGCAATGTAGTCAATGTAGGTGCAAAATTCATCCGCACTAAGTCCAACGGAACTGACCGGCAGACAATCCTGAATGAATTCTTTTTCCAACACCACCGCTTCTTTCATTATCTCGATCAATTCCTTACGAAATTCCGGTGTCCAAATATCTGGATTCTCATCGATCAGGACACGGAATAAATTACGGAAGAGTTCGATGTGATTGGACTCGTCACGCAGGGTGTAACGGAACATTTGTCCGATTCCAGGAAACTTATTTTGTCGGGCCAGACTCAGAACCATCCCAAAAAGCCCGTAAAACTGGGTGCCCTCCATACACTGGCCGAAAATGAAAATATTCTTGGCGAGTTCTTGCTTGTTGGCAGTTAAAGTGAGGTCCAAATCTCGTCGAAGGTTTCTGGACACCCGGGTAACAAATTCGTTTTTGCGACGAATGGTTTCAATTTGTTCAAACATGGCCTCGCACTCGTGAGGATTGATCCCCAGCGAACTGATCATGTACAAGAGACTGTCCGCATGAATATTTTCTTCATGGGCATGGCGGCCAAGTACAAGCTTGAGTTCGGGTGCAGTCACCAACTCACGCACAACATGCTGGATATTATCTCCCACAATGCCTTCTGCCGCCGAGAAATATCCGATTCCCATCATGATAATCCACCGCTCACTATCGGATAGTTCGGCAGGGTTTTTCCATTGTTCGAGGTCTTTCTGCATGGGAATATCTTCGGGCTCCCAATGATTGGACTTCATTTTTCGGTAAAGGTCGTAGGCCCATTGATATTTTAAAGGGAGCAAATTAAAAGTCATCGATTCTCGCCCGTTGATCACTTTTTTCTCCTGGAAGGCCTGTACTGCTTTGTCTTCGTTTAAAACGAAGGATTTCCCGCCGATTTCGTATGTTTTATCCATAATATTATTTCCCTCTTCTTGTCCTGTTAAAATTTGCACATCAACGAGCAAAACGGAGACTTGGATGTGGTTTTAGGGCATAAAACCATGGTCCCCTCGTTGATGGTCTGGATAGTGTTCATTAAGGAATAAAAAGAAAAGAAAAAAATCGAATTCGATGAATTTTTTTTCTCCTTACCCCCCTGCATGTAGTGTTTGTGCAATATTAAACCCCCTGTATTTAGTGTTGTTAATAATTTTTACTTTGATTTTCTTCTTTGGCAATCTTTTCTTGCAACTCCTTGAGGAAAAAAGAAATAAAGACAAAAAGTGCTCCATTTCCAAGTCCAAGTTGTTCAAAGTTATTCGCCCGTATTTAAGAATTTGTTCACAAACAAATAAATCTCAAATTTTTCATGCAAATGAAAGTTTCTTGCCTAAATTTCCTGACCTGGGATTGCTAAATGAAGAACGCAAAACCTGTCGGGCAGGAAATGATGTGACTTATTTACCAATGATCCTGCCAGTTTTGTTTAGATTCAGGATTGTTGATCTTTTGAAAATGGGCAAGTACCGCACCAACTAGGTAAATCGAACCGGTTACCAGTAATGTGGTCTGAGCATCAAGTTGTTGGCAAAGTTGAGGAATTTGTTTTTCCCTGGCCAAGGTAACTGATCCATGAAAGTTCTCCACAACCTTTTGCAAGTCCTCTTGGGTACATGCCCGGGGTTGATTGAGTTCAAACAAAGTTACCCGAGAGGTGCGCAGGAGCAAGGGAGATAAGACTTCTTTGGCACGATCCTGGCCACAGGCGGCAAACCAAACCTCAAAACCAGTTGGTAAATCGTCCCACAGTTCGGCACTTGCCTCAGCACCGTGCCCGTTATGGCAGGCATCAAGTATTATGGTTGGCTCAGTTGAAATTTTCTGCCACCGCCCTGGAAATTTGACCCATTGGAGAGCGTTTTTGACCTTGCGCTCATCGACCGGGAATTTGGGATTGAGCAAATCAGTTGCTTGGTATGCTAAAGCTGCATTTTTTCTCTGAAAAGATCCGGTAAGGTTGGTTAAAGGCAGTTCGGACTGTTGCATTCTCTCCATCAAAAACAAGGCTGCAGACTTTTCCCTGGCAATTCTACATATTATCTCCTCTGCTTCTTTTTCCATCCAGCCTACCACTACAGGTTTTTCTGGTTTTATAATCCCCGCCTTTTCAGCTGCGATTTGCTGCAACTGATCCCCCAGTATGTCACAATGATCATATCCCACACTGGTAATGATCGAAAGTTCGGGATGGAGCACATTAGTCGAATCCAGCCTTCCCCCCAGTCCAGTCTCAAAAATGGCCAGATCGACTTTTTGTTTTTTGAATTCAAGAAAGGCAATTGCCGTCATCAACTCAAAAAAGGTTGGGCCCATACCCTGTTCTTTTTTTTCCAATTTTTGGACGATGGGCAAGAGTTGGTTCACCCATTTTTCAATCACAGCAAAGGGCAAATTTGCCCCATCGATCCGGATACGTTCTCCCAGTTCCAGGATATGCGGAGAGGTGAAAAGACCAACCCGATATCCATGTGCCCGGTATATCGCATCCAGCATCGTACAGACTGAACCCTTGCCATTGGTGCCAGCCACATGGATGGATGGGTAAGAAAGTTGGGGATTTTGCAGTTCCTCACAAAGTGCCTCCATCCTTTCGATCCCAAATTTTGATCCCTGATTTCGCAAGGAGTACAAAAATTCCAGGGTCTTTTTCATTGCGGCTTCGATATCCCTCCCCCTCGGACTGCAGGGAAAAGAAATGAAATGATCAGGCCTTTTTTGCCGGACTTGTTTTGCGGGTCGTTTTCTTTGCAGGTGGGTTTTTCCGACCTCCTGCTTTTTTCGTAGCCGGGACGGATTTGGGCTGCAAATGATTGGCCAAATGATTCATCAGACTGATCAAACGATCGCGCAAATCGTGCCGGTCCACGATTTGATCAATCAATCCATGCTCCAGTAAAAATTCGGATGTTTGGAAACCCTCAGGCAAATCCGCTCGGGTGGTCTCCTTAATGACCCGGCGACCGGCAAATCCAATCAAGGCTTTGGGTTCGGCCAGTATAACATCTCCCAGTGATGCATAACTTGCCATTACTCCGGCCATGGTTGGATTGGTCAGCACGGAGAAAAATGGAATTCTGGCTTTGGCTAATTTCGCCAAGGCTGCACTGGTCTTGGCCATTTGCATCAGGCTAAGAATTCCTTCATACATACGGGCACCACCAGATGCGGACACCACAATCACGGGGATATTTCTTTCGAGACCGCGCTCGATTGCCCGGGTTATTTTCTCCCCTACCACAGAGCCCATGCTTCCGCCCAGAAAGCGAAAATCCATCACCGCTAAACTGACCAGCCGACCATCCATTTTTCCAATTCCAGAAACCACCGCATCTTCCAGCTTGGTTTTCTCACGGTTTTGTTGAAGCTTTTCCTCGTAGGATGCCACTCCTTTGAATTTGAGAGGATCTCCCGAACGGATGGAACCGTCGCACTCCTCAAAACTTCCATGGTCAACCAAGGACTGGATACGGTCAGGAGCAGGCAGTGGAAAATGGTATCCGCTCACTGGCACGACCATGAGATTCTTCTTTAATTCCTTTACAAAAACCATCTCACCGGATTCCGGACATTTGGTCCACAATCCTTTGGCTACCCCTTCGCGGGATTTTACATTTACCTTGGAATACTTGGGTTTACTGAAAAAAGACATACTCGAAAGTTTGGTTTATCCGTGCCCTAGGGTCGCTACCTCCACCTGCCTGGTTCCATATTCAATCAGTGCCTGTGCACAAGCATCGAGTGTGGCCCCAGTGGTGTAAACATCGTCCACTAGAATTACTCTGTCAAACCCATCCAAACAAGTTCCGTCCTTTAGGGCAAAGGCATTTTTCACATTCTGCAGGCGTTCCTTTCGATCGAGCTTTGTCTGGGTGTTTGTATTCCGCACCCGCTGCATACAGTCATAAGCAACCGTGCTTATCCCTGCCTCCTTTGCTAATGCTTCTGCAATCCAAACGCTCTGATTATATCTTCTCTGGTATAATTTTTTCGGATGCAGGGGCACGGGAATCAGAACGGCCCCGGTAATAAATTCCAAAAATCCAGGAACCCGATCCAGAAAAAAAGGAACATCTTCGAGAATTCTTTTATTTCCATGATATTTCAATTCATGGACGAGGGCCCGACCGGCCTTGTTTAAATGAAACATTGACCGACCCGCACTAAATTGTGGGGAAAATTCCCGGCAATTTTTACAGGTTAACCCGGCGTAGTCCATCCCGTCCATTCCCACCCCGCAAGTCTTACAACGGGAGTGCTGAATCCAGGCTACCTTGTCGAGGCAGGCAAGACAGGTAAAAGAAACATCATCGAGGTAGGCTGCCCGTTCACAGATCGGACAATCCCCCGGAAAAAAAAGATCAAACAAGGCACGCCTCCAGCCCTTCCAATCGATCTCGATCACTTCGTAAAATTTGCCCGTTGGGGAAGCCGATAAAAAACTTTATCCATGCTTAACCCCCGGGCTGGGGCACTCACTACCCGGGCTGTTCGCTTATTGGTTTGCAGGATTTCTGCGATCTCGTGGAAAGGAATTCGGCCACGGCCCACATCAATCATAGATCCAACCATACTTCGTACCATTTTATAAAGGTATCCTTGCCCTTCGGTGATAAAATGTAGTTCCTCCCCGCAATCCCTCCATTCCGACCGCCAGAGAGTTCGAATCGTGGGCTCCTCTTCCCGGTTCCCCCGATTGGCAGAAAAGGCAGCAAAGTCATGGGTGCCCAAAAAACAACTGGCAGCTGCTTGCATCGCATCGAGATCAAGCTTGCGCTCTTTCATCGAGTGGACAAAGCGATCCCGTTCGGGCATCGCCCAACCCTTACAAATTCGGTAGATATAACGCTTTCCCTTGGCGGAAAGATGGGCATGAAAACTGGCGGGCACTGGATCGATCTTTCGCGGGCTTATGCCCACCGGCAAAGACACCCGCAAGGCCTGAAGCAAGGCTTGGGAAGAATGGTTCCATCGGGCATCAAAGTGGAACACTTGGCCGCTTGCATGAACGCCCGCATCGGTTCTGCCCGCTCCTATTGTACGAACAGGGGTTCCCAAAATCTCCGCCAGGCACTCTTCGATTTTGTCCTGTACCGATTGCCGGTTGGTTTGTTTTTGCCAACCGTTAAATTCGGTGCCGTCATAGGCACACAGACAACGCCACCTGCTCAGCTTTCTCTCGTTTTTCAAGCGTTTAAAAAGTCACGCAAAATGAGACAGGCCGCGGTGGAATCGATCCGGCCGGTTTTATCCGCCCCTTTGGGCTTGGACTTACCCCCTACCGCTTCCCTGGCTGCCACACTAGTCAGTCGCTCATCCACACGATGGACTGGAAGTCCGAACCGAGTTTCTAACTGTTGTATAAACGCATCCACTTCCTGGGCTCGCACGCCTATCTTGCCATCCATCTGTACGGGATAACCCACCACGAAATCGGTGATCGAACGGTTGGCCACTTCCCGGGCTAATGCCTCCCAACAACCCTCGGTTTCCACTCCAGCAATTGCTCCAGCTGGCAGGGAAATCAGCAACTCGTCTGCCCAGGCTAGGCCCATCCGTTTGGTCCCATAATCAATTCCCAGATAGTTGGGCATTAGTACCAACAGCAATCCCTATCCGAGATTCGGATTTTCCTGACACACTTGTTGGGCCATTGCCTTGACCAGTTGGGCACAATCCTTATGGCAAACAAGAGTAGCGTCTCCGGACTGGACCACAATGAGGTCCTTCACTCCGAGCAGGGATATTGTGTGCCCAGGCTCAGAGTAAGTAAGATTTCCGCTGGCATCGAGGGCGGACCCAGACCCCTTGAACACATTGCCCTGAGCATCGGCTGGGTAGTGGCGGGCAATGGCCGGCCATTCGCCCACATCATCCCAGTCAAAAGCAGACTCAAGCATGACCACATCTTTTGCTTTTTCCATCACGGCAAAATCGATCGATATTTTTTCAAGCTGCGGATAGACCTGACTCATTGCCTGATCGATTGAGCCGGATTCTTGCCAATGATTGGATAAATCATCCAGGCCCGAGCTTAGCTCCGGGGCATGCTGGCGAATGGCTGCCAAAATAACATCTGTGCGCCAAACAAACATACCCGCATTCCAAAAATATCCGCCCTCCTGTAAATACTGTTGTGCTTTTTCCAGGTCTGGCTTTTCCACAAAACGCTCGACCTGATGTACCGGGAGAGTGGCCAATTCACCCGCATTGGCTCCCTGCTTGAGGTATCCGTATCCAGTGGAAGGAGTATCCGGCCTGATCCCGATCGTTACCAACACATCCTTGTGTTCCGCTGCCGCAAATGCAGCCGCCAGCACCTTGCGAAAACCGACACCATCTGCGATCACATGATCCGCAGGCAACAAGGCAAAAGCTACTCCCGGTTCTACCCTTTCCACCAGGAGAGCGGCCAGTCCGACCGCAGCAGCGGTATCGCGGCCCTGAGGCTCTCCTATGACCTGCGCTGGTAGTAATTCCGGACAACTCGCCAGCACCGCATCCCGTTGTTCGGCATTGGTAATGACAAAGACCTGCTCCGGGGGTACTAAACCTTTCAAACGCTCAACCGTCTGGGCAAGCATGGGAGATTCTCCCACAATTGGAAGCAAGTGCTTGGGCTTTTTTAAACGGCTTTGAGGCCAAAATCTTTCGCCCCGACCACCGGCCATGATCACAACATATCGGTTCTTCATTCTGGCAAATACCCATGCAAGCAGATGGCAGGAAAGCGAGGAAATTCCCTCTTTTTTAATCCGATTACCAAAAAAGTTTTCTCCTACTCACCCGATTGCAAGAGTAACCCGCGCCTCCTGGCAGAACGCAGGGAGAACCAAAATATACTTAGCCCGAAGATAAAATATATTCCGTTGAGCAAAAATGCTTTGCCCAGAAGTTCGGGCAACCATTCTCCCCTTAGAACCAAGGCACGCATGCCTTCGAACACATAAGTGGTCGAAAGATATTGGGCAATGGATTGCATCCACAGAGGCAGGGTTTCCAACGGATAGTAAATACAGGAAAAAGGAGCAAGCAGGAACGGAAGCATCCAGGTCAGGCTTTCCGCTCCCAATCCATAGCGCAAAAGAATGCCGGTAACAGCTTGCGAAATTGCCCAACCGGTAAAAACGAGGTTTAAAAAGAACCCGAGCAAGGGCACTCCTAGCTCAAAGACAGAAACCCCAAAAAAAGGAATGGCCAGAAGGGCAGCCGGAACCATTCCAATTAAGGTACGGATCATACTGACTGTGGCCAAGGAAAGGATCAGTTCCCAGGGTCTCAAAGGACTAACAAATAAATTGGCCAGGTTGCGCGACCACATCTCCTCCAGAAAAGAGAGAGTATAACTGATGTGCGAGCGGAAGAGAGAGTCCCAGACCAAGACTGCAGAGATCAGGATGCCCCCGGCGGTAAGTTCCGGGCTGGAGTTGGAAAAATGAATCGAGGTAAAACCCCAAATGATCATCTGCACGGTGGGCCAGTAAGCAATTTCCAATACCCGAGGCCAGGAGGAACGGAGTAGAAAAAAATACCGCAACAAGAGAGCAGAAATTCTGCCCATTGTTGATGATCTCATGCCCCACCCTCCTTCTCATTTAATCTCAAAAAAACTTCTTCAAGAGATTTTTTTTGATGCCTGTTTTTTAGCTCTTCCGGACTACCCTCTTCAATCAACTGCCCATGGTTCATCATCATGATGTGGTCACAGAGCAATTCCACCTCCCTCATATCATGACTGGCAAAAAGGATGGTCGCTCCGGTTTGGTTACGGTAATCTTCCAGTCGTTGGCGAACCCACTTGGAAACATCGGGGGACAGGCTGGCAGTGGGTTCATCAAGGAGCAAAAATTCCGGACGGTTGATCAATGCCTTGGCCAAAGACACCCGGGTTTTTTGTCCCGATGAAAGCCTGCGAATGGGCTGTTCCATTAAATCAAGCAACTGAAAGTCCCTGGACAAAGCTGCAATTTCCTCGCCGGCCTTTTCGACCCCATACAAGCGGGCAAAAACCAGCAAATTTTCCCGGACTGTCAATCGTTGGGGAAGATCAACATAAGGAGATGAGAAATTCATTCGGTGCAGAACCGCGTGCCTGTTACGGATAAAATCATGCCCGAACAAAGAGATCGACCCGGCACTGGGTTCAAGCAGTCCAAGGAGCATGGAAAGGGTCGTTGTTTTTCCGGCACCATTTCCTCCAAGCAGTCCCACAATGCTTCCCCGGGACAAAGAAAAAGAAAGATTATTAACCGCCATGGCCGAACCAAAGCATTTGCTCAAGCCGGTTACTTTTAACAATGCAGAATTCTCAGTCATGCGTTATCTTCATCAAGTCTTGCTCTACTCGATGGGTTGCCTGTTCAAGATCCTGCTCCTTAAAGACTTCATCGTATGATAAAATTTTTGTCCTTGCCCGAATTTTGGAAAAGGGAAGAGGAATCACAAATTGATCCCAAGAATTTAAACGAATGGCCCAACTGTAAGAAAAGGACAACAGGGCCACGGAGGAACGACTGGCCCGGGCAATAAACAACGCCCCAGACTTGGCCTGATATTTGGGCCCCCTTGAACCATCCGGGGTAATACCGGCATCATGACCGTCTTTGACCATACGGATAAGTTCTCGGGTTGCCTGAAAACTTCTGCGGTTTTGGGATCCCCGGATTGCCCGGATTCCAGCCCATCCATAAAAGGTTTCCAGCCAGGCACCATCCCGGCTTCCACTGATTAGTCCGTAACATCTTCTTTTCTTTCGGAACCGCCGGTGCCATTCACCGGCCATAAACAAGCGATTGTGCCAGAGAATGATGGTTAATGGTTGAGGCATATCTTTCATTTCCGCACCACCGTCTTCATCCCGGTAGGTAATACGCAAAGTCCAGGTCCAGCAGCGGTAAAATAAGCCCAATGGAAAAAGAATGGCTTTTAGCCTGGATGATTGATGATGAGGGATATTTTTCTCCCTCCCAGGAGGAAGGTTCATTATCTTAGAATTTTCCCACTAATCCGATTTCCAATGCATGAGCCGGGACCTCGCGTTCATGGAAATACCGGTA
The DNA here is from genome assembly GCA_038110535.1 of Opitutia bacterium. Taxonomy (GTDB): domain Bacteria; phylum Verrucomicrobiota; class Verrucomicrobiia; order Opitutales; family Seribacteraceae; genus Chordibacter. Next base: position 9,569 of record JAYNJW010000038.1, read on the forward strand.
TCCTAAACTGAGTGCCAAAAATTCTGTCGGTGTAAAAAGGGCACCAAAACCTCCGGAAGCAAAGAAAAAGGGATCCATCCGGGTGCGATCAGCCCCATTGGATAGGGCTGGTGCAAAATCTTCCACCACCGATACCCCATATCCTAGTCCAAGCGTGCCGTACAATCCAAACCACGAAGTAAAAGAATGGGTGTACCCAAGCTCCACAAATCCAGCAATGGACATCGATTCGCTCCCGCTGGCAAAAGGTTTGGTGTCAATCCCAACTCTTTCATAACTTCCCGAGTCATGCTCATTCTTGCGGTACAAAACCCCACCTCCAAAGTTAAAACCTTTATAACGATACCCACCCGACAAAGAAATTCCAAACCCTCTCTTGTATTCTCGATGCTTTGTTTGGTTAGGACCATAATGTGTGGTTTTGTCCTGGTAAGGGAAAAGCACGCCCGGTCTGAGAATTAAATATCCTCCCGAAATGGCAGATTGGAAGTTCACATCAACATCCTTTTCCCAGGCCGATTTTTTTGACTCTTCTGGCGTTCCATCTGGAAAAGGATCGTATTCAGTTTGCTCAGATTGACTTGCAATCTCGTCATCTTCATCGATCAAGTTTTTCGACGGCCCTGATTCATCAACGGTAAATGCGAGTTGGTTGGATTCGCTTTTCCGCTCGGTGTATTTTGTGGGCCTGGGCACAATGGACTCCACTTCGGGCATGGACATTGGCTCGCGATACTCTCTGGTGGGGTATGAAATTTTTTCTCTTTCGCCAAAGGGTGACTGGTGGAGCCTGTCCGTTGATTTTCCGTAAAATATACGATGAAATTTTTCCTGCAGCCCATGCAATCTCTGGGAGTACATGTTCATTTCCCCCTTCATCGAACGGATGCGTTCCTGTTGGTAATAACTCTTGCTCTCCACATCCTGAAAGTAGTCCTGTACCTTTCTCGAACCCAGAGCGTCCGGGGATTGGGCAAATCCCGAGTGACAGGTAAAAACTAGGCTTACAAAAGCTATCCAGGCAAAATTTTTCACAGAGGTAAAGATTTATAAAACAAGCACCAAATTGTAAGCAATCTTAATGATTGGAAAGATGGTGGTTCCTCGTTTTCACATGTCTGGGAATGTACCAGCACAAAGCATGAAAAACGACTAGGTACAATCCATTGACTAACCAACCACCGAAGAAAGCCGTCCGTAAGCCTTCTTCCCGGCGATGTGCCCGGCGGTGACCGGCAAGATTGGCTATTCTGATTTCATCCTCCGATAGAGGCAAACGGGCATCCCATAGCTTGGGCGGCAATCCTTTTTCCCGGATAAAATCCGGAATGTCGGGCGGTCGGTCCGCAATAATTTCCCAATACGGACGCTTGGTCATACCCAATAAGGGGCCCAGTTTAATTTCCCGATAGAAAGTAAGTTGAATTAACACCGCAGTGACTACCAACAATCCTTGGGACGCGAGCCATGCTTTGGTTTTTATCTTCATTTGTTAGTTCCCTTACTAAGTGGTTTTGCTCTTCTGGGCAAAACCGAAGATTGGGAATCTTTGCCCACTTTTCAATTCGTAGTTGCCAAGAGGAACATTATTTTGACTCTTGTGCTTGGTGGGTAGATGAGGACTTTTTTTGTTACTATATTTTTTGCAGGTTTGATTGCCTCGAATTTAGGGGCAGTCACCACCCATGTGGTTCAGAAAAATGAAACGCTGGGAGGAATTGCCCAGCGTTATGGTGTTTCGGTCTCCACCCTCCAGGCTTACAACGGGATTGCCAACCCCAACCTGCTCTATGTGGGCAAGAAGTTAAAAATTCCCTCAGGCAATGTGAGGGAGGTCACCTATGTTGTACGCAAGGGGGATAGCCTTGGACTGATTGCCAAACGCTTCGGGGTATCTGCAACCGATCTTGCCCTGATCAATCAGATTAGCCGGCCAGACCTCATCCGGGTCGGGCAAAAACTAACCATCCCTCTATCCGGATCGAGGAGGCCCGTTCCGCCCAAGTTGCTCGATTCCAGCACTCTTGCCAAGCTCGACTCCATTCGCCCCACTTCCGGCAAGTGGCAGCGCATCATCGTGCATCATTCAGCCACCCCCATCGACGACGCAGTCAATATGCACAAGGTTCACCTTGCCCGCGGGATGAAAAATGGGCTCGCGTACCACTTTGTCATTTCCAATGGGTCCCGTAAGGCCCGCGACGGGGAAATTTACCTGAGCAACCGTTGGAAGGGTCAGCTGGACGGTGGGCATGTTAAGAAACACTCAGCCAACCAGACGAGCATAGGGATTTGCCTGATCGGAAATTTTGAGGTTCGTCCCCCCACATCCAAGCAATTAACTGCATTGGAGGGCTTATGCGAATATCTGATGAAACGATGCAATATCGGGGTTAATGATGTCACCACCCACACACTGTATCACCCCAATCACACCGTTTGCCC
>JAYNJW010000038.1:12113-16306 GCA_038110535.1 Opitutia bacterium
CTTGTCCACACCCAGCCAAGCTCTGGATCATAGATCCATGCACCACCCAGGGTAAGGCCTCCAAAAAACTGCCATCCTCTGTGTAACGCAAAAAACCATGAGCCAGGCTCTACCCAATTATAATATCCATACCAAAGCGAATTTCTCCAACCACTTATTTCGGACCCTGTACTCCCAAAGAAAAGAGGAATTACGCCTTCGGAGGAAAGGTTGACTTCAAGGGGCTTGGCAAACAAGTTTCCCTTCCCATTGCTTAATCGATTTAACGCAATCAGGTTACTGCCCTCTGCCAGGCTTACTGATACCCCGGAAGATAAGCCCCGGTGCACCTGTGGCTGATCGAGGTAATAGGCTCCCTTAAGACCAATTTCATCGAGAAACCATCCCTCGGATGAATCCCCCGTGCTTCCCTGCTCTTTTTGTCGCAGATGAAACCTAAGTTTTACTATTCTTCCCTTTAATTGCTCGAGGGGGACTGAACGCTGGCTGAAGTTAAATTCTGCCGAGGAATTGCTTTCGGCAATCGTTTCCCAGGTCGCCTGCCCATCTTCGGAATACTGCACATTAGTTATAAAGGTATCACCTGGGTCATTAAGATACTCCCACCATTCGAGACTGGCACTGCCAGTAAAGTAGAAGAATTTATCAAAGAGCAACCAGGCTTCTTCTTCAGGCTGGGCAAAAAGATGAAAGGCCGCATGACCTGATTTCCTAACCAAGCCCTGCACACCCGTGTAAATTCCCTCCGATTTTACATTTAGTCCTGTAGTTGACTCCCCGCCGACCAGTTCAGTCCATGGAGTAAGTTTCCAATTCCAAAGCGTTTTTGTCTCTGCCTCAACACTACCGTTTCCAACAGAAATTAAGCGACTATTTGGTTGCTCTCCAATCCCCGTGACCTCCAGGCTTGCTACCTCCTCCACAGAGGCATCACTGCTCCCAGTCAGATCGTTACTGATTTCTGCATCAGTTCGGGACAAGGTACCATGTATGCTTCCATTGATTCGCACATTGCCCTCTGCCTCTCCGGCACCATCTACGGCCAGATAATATGTGCTGCCTGATTGGGCGAGAAAGGCAACCATACTGGAAGATCCAAAAAAGTCATCATTGGCACCGATTAGACTAAGGGCTTCCTCCCCGACAGACTGATAGACTGCTAGCGTGGTATCAAAATCACTCCCCCGGGTATCAAAGGCGACCATTTCATTATTTTGAGCGGTCCACTTCCACCATACAGAAGCTAACGGATATGCACTGAGCGGATTGATCGACTCGTCCGATTTTCCGGTGGCGGAACGATTTGACCCATAGGCGGACTGCCCAATCGCAGGTATTTCCTCCGCATTGGAAATATCATCATTATCCGGTGCCGGTCGTGCCTTCGCCTCTTGGTTCAGATTTAGGGACACTGAACCGGTCTGAAACTCATACCCGTCTACTGCAATATAGTACGTTTGCTGCGGATAGGCCTCAAAACTTAACCGACTGGTTCGACTTTCTGCATCGTCATCGTTGGCCGCGACCAAAGTTAAGTTAGTGAGGGATGTTCCCTGATACACCGCAAGCACCGTATCAAATGAACTCCCCGCTGTGCTCACCTCCACCTTTCCATACCGTTCCGATGTCCATTTCCACCATACCGAATTGCCAGGGGATGAATGTTCTCCATGCAAGGGTTCCTCAGGCTCATTGGATGCATTTTTATTGGACCCATTTGCCCGTACATTCTTTTCCCCGATCAATAATTTGGCATCGGCAAAATCATCATTCACCGAAGAGACCGTACTCCCCTCAGCAACATTTAGATTTAAGGTCAGTTCCACCGGCCCGGCTTCCCCACTATATCCGGATACTGCCAGAAGATAACGCACTCCACTTTTGACATTCATGGTGATCAAGGCTTCTCCACCGGTGGTTAGTGCCTGAGCACTTCCCACCTCGACCAGATCATCCACCTCACTTCCGGCATAAGCTTTAAGGGTACAGGAAATTCCTAGTCCCGCTGCACCAACTTCTAAATTTCCATCTGCAGGCGCCATCCATTCCCACCATACCGTCTTCTGGGGAGGAGGAAGTAAGAAATGGAGCGGTTCCCCCAGCTCACTTGTTGCCCCCACCAGAGTGGAAGAGTCAACCGCCTGATCGCCGGATAAAATAAAACGGTTGGCAAAATTATCATTTTCCGGCCCGGGCACTTCCGGCTCAAGCGAGATGGATAGGTTATGATCACTCGGCTGATCGAACTCCAGCAAATACTGTACGCCTGCCCGTGCCTGAAAATAAAGCTCCTCCATAGATTGCTCGCTTGCGGACACCAAGGTTTTTTCTCCCGTCTCAGTAACCTCGAAGACACTCACCCCTGACGGTCCCTCGGTTGCACCGCTGAGAGAGTTCAAAGTAACCACCCCATCATCCGTGGAGGTCCAGGAAAATTTTTGTTCACCCCGGGTAACCTGCTCGCCCTCACTCTGCTGGGGATTCAGGCTGAATGTTGTGGAATTACCCGACAATTCCACCACCGATTCCGCCAAAGAGAGGGAGGATGATTCCTCATTTGCATATCCAAGATGTAACATAGCTTTCCCCCGCCTTCCTTTGGCCCCGGCCACTGCAAAATAATATGTCCTTCCCCGCACTGCATCAAATTCCACCGCACTGCTCACCCCATCAGAATCATCGTTTTCTGCCACCATTACAAGGTTGGCAAAATCAAATTTTGATCCGGGAAAATCGTTTCCATCCGTGGGGTCGGTTCCCTCCTCGACCTCGTCCCCATCGGAAAATCCATCCCCATCACTGTCCGGATTATTGGGGTCGGTCCCCAGGGCAATTTCCTCCTCGTCCGTCAGTCCATCCTCATCGGTATCCTCGGTCAACAAATCGAGCACAGAAATTTTCAGCAACTGGGTATCGGATTCTATCCCGTCTGATACCAGTATGATCACCTCATAGATATTGTCTGCATTTTCATCAGCCGGGTTTTCAAAATCCGGGGGCGAGAGAAAGGAGACCAACCCGGTGGCTGACGATACCTTAAACAGGGCATCATCCGCACCTCCCGCGATTAAATAGACCAGGGACTGTGGATCAGGATCTATCGCTTCCACCCGCTCGGCGATTACCTGGTTTTCCATCACTTCCAGTTCTGCTTCCTCCACCCCGTCACGGGAAATAATTACCGGCGGGCGGTTTTCAAACACATCGAGCACCCGCACATTAAAACTTCGCTCTGTGATTGATCCATTCTCCGCGGCTGCCCGTGCCCGGATAGAATAAATTGGCTGGGTCTCAAAATCAAAAGGCAGACGGGCATAGAGGGAACCATCCACCAGATCAAACAAATCATTTGCCTCGTCCCCCCGGCCCTCCACTAACGAGTAGGAGATTTTTCCGTAGGAGGATATAATCCCTCTCGGATCAACCGCAAATGCACCCACCTTCGATCCACTGGGCAAATTTTCCAGAATTTCGGAGGGTACGAGGCGGAAGTTTTGCAGGTCCGCATCTTCGTTCACATTTTCCACCGAGATTTCCAGTAATTGTTCATCGGTTGCCAGTCCGTCCGAGCATACCACCGTGACCACATAGACATTATCCTTATTTTCATCGGTGGGATTTTCAAAGTCCGGGGCCTTGCGAAATTCCAGATTGCCCGATTGCATATTTATCCGGAAAAGGGCTGAATCATTGGCATCGATCAGTTCAAAAAACAGGGCGTCCCCATCCGCATCCTCCGCCTGTACAGTGGTGACAAATTTCTCGTTTTCCGAAACCACCAACTGGGCGGTATCCTCCCCACCATCGGAAATAATAACCGGTGGAGAATTGCCAGATTCCAGGTCCTCCCATGCGGTTATCCGGAATGCTTTCTCGATGGCCTCTCCCAAATGATTGGTCGCCCGTGCCCGGATGGTGTATTCCCCAGCAATCAGAAATGCACGGGTGTGAAGCATGGCCCCACGGATGACAAATAAATCATTGTCCGCACTTCCCTCACCGTCCACAAATTTGTAATCATAAATTCCCGTACCCAACGGGTCCTCTGAATCAATTGGTATAAATTTACCCACAAATTCTCCCGCCGGTTTGCTCGCCCGTACCCTGGTATTATTCAGTTCCAGACCGTCCAACCGATCGTAGGACTGGATAAAGTAGAATACCGATCCGGATGCAGAAAAGGATATCCCCCC
>JAYNJW010000039.1:0-16053 GCA_038110535.1 Opitutia bacterium
TCTTCTTGGAACTGGCCAGAAGGCTTTGGGCCAAAGAATTAATTTTCCAGGTCTTTAAAATTTAAGCTTCTTTCAAAGTAAAATTAGGGAAGCCAGTCCCAGGAAAGCAAAGAATCCGACCACATCGGTTACGGTGGTTACAAAGACACCGGAAGCAACCGCTGGATCAATCCCGGCACGGTCAAGCAGGATGGGAAGAATGATTCCAGAAAGCCCGGCAACAATCATATTAATAACCATGGCTCCGGCAATAATTCCACCGAGGAGAAGGGAGGATTCTCCCTGATCACCAAAGATAAATATGGTCGCTAGTCCAGCAAGGCATGCAAAGAGCAGACCATTCAATACCCCCACCAACAATTCCTTACGGATCGCCCGCATGGTGTTGTAGGAGGTTAACTCTTTGGTAGCCAGTGCACGCACGGTAATAGTAAGCGTCTGGGTACCCGCATTTCCTCCCATGGAGGCAACAATTGGCATAAGCACGGCAAGAGCAACCATTTGTTCAATGGTGGCATCAAATAAACTTATGACCACAGATGCAAGAGCCGCGGTTACTAAGTTTACCAATAACCAGGCAAATCGTTTGGCAGAAGATTGGAGCACGCTGTCGTCCATAGTTTCCTCCCCCACCCCGCCAAGCAGCAAAACATCTTCCTCAAACTCTTCCCGGGCAACCTCCATCACATCATCCACGGTAATCATTCCGAGCAGTTTGCCCGATGAATCAACTACCCCAGCGGTTGTCAGGTCATACTTTTCAAAAAGCAGGGCAACTTCTTCCTGTAAAGTCTCTGCGGGCACAAGTACCTGCGTATCATCGGCAATTTCCCTCATCAGGGTATTTCTTGGCGATCGTAAGATTCGGGAAAGTGAAATAATCCCAACCGGTTTGGCATCTTCATCGACCACAAACAGATCCAAAAACTCTTCCGGCAGATCGCTCTCTTCGCGTAAATAGTCAATGGTCTGACCAACCGTCCAATTGGTTCCCACAGATACCACATCCGTTTGCATTCGACGGCCCGCACTGTCCTCAGGAAAGGCAAGTCCCACCTCAATATCTTTGCGTTCTTCACGAGGCACAGAACTGAGGACCTCTGCCCGATCATCCTCATCCATATCCTCAAGAACCTGAACTGCCTCATCCGAATCCATCTCGGTGATAACTTCGGCAACCTCCTCGGGTGTCAGGCTATCGGTAACTTCCTTGCGCAAATGATCTTCGAGTTCAAAAAGCAGATCGGGATCCAGTTCCGGTTTGACTAATTCAATCAGCCGTTTGCGAAGGGTCCGCTCAAGCAATCCAAAGGCATCCGCTAGATCAGAATGGTGAAAAAATTCCAAATGAAGTTTTAATTCGTCATCAGTCCCCTTTTCGAGCAAACGGACAAGTTCATCAAATCTTGCCCCGGGCTCACCACTTTTCTCAGGTTCTATTCGATGAATAATCTCTGGACTTTCCTGAATATTTGACATGAATCGGAAGAATTAATGAACCGGGCATGACCGCGGTTTGAAAAGTTAGCAAGCGGTTTTGAAAAACCTTACAATAATTCCACTTATGACAAGTGGTGAGAATTGGCTCAATCCAATTCGACCAAAAGCAATTCTTGCTTGATCGTAAGCCCTTATTTCGGTGACCAAGTAAGTGCGTGGCAAAGAGCCAGACCCAGTGCATCTGCCTGGTCGAAAGGCAGGGCCTGGGGCAAACCCAGCATTTGAGCAAGGGTATTGGACATCTGTTCCTTACTTGCCCGCCCAAATCCAACCACTGCCTGCTTAACCCGAAGTGGGGCATATTCAAAAACGGGAACATCTCGGATTGCTGCTGCTGAAAGAGCCGCCCCACGGGCAGAGCCCATTATCTGGGCAGTCTTAAAATTTTGCACATAGATTGTCTCTTCACAGGAAACATGGCGGGGTTGCCAAAGGTTGATCAGATGTGCAACCAGTTCATGAATTTTCCCCAAGCAGGAAATGGATGAGACCTTATTCCCTAATTTGAGCGTCTCAGAATGAAGCAACCGATAACAACTTCGCTCGCATTCAAGAATAGCCAGTCCAGTCCCACGCAAACTTGGATCCACTCCGAGAATTCTTCCTCGGAACGGCTCTTTTTTTAGCAAGATCTTTGGATCTACCCCTTGGTTAGCCCTGGTCGATTGCCCGGCCAAATGTTTGGCCCATAACTTTCTGGAGGATTTATTCACTTGCTTAGAAGATCATGCGCAACCCGGCGATTACGATAAAGAACCAAATCATGTACTCAAACCAGTCCTGTCTAATATACCTTACAATTTTAGGTGCAACAACCGCACCAAGAATTGCCGGGAGAAATAGCCATGCACTCACTCTGAAGATTTCGTTGTTCAAAATTCCCAGTTCGATCATGAAGGGAACCTTGGAGGCATTCACAATTAAAAACAGCCATGCAGAAGTGCCAATAAACGCATACTTCGGCAACCTCATTGCCAGCAAGTAAAACTGTGCAATTGGGCCAGCTGCATTGGCAAGCATGGTGGCGACCCCTCCTAATATTCCTAGTGGAGGACCATAAAAAAAAGGAAGTTCCAGGGAACCTGAATTTTTCTTTTTGGATATTCTCAGGCTAATTAAACGGAGAACCGTTATTCCTAAAAGAATTACTCCGATTAGGACCTTAAGGGTGCGGGCCCGGTCCTCGGATTGAAAAAAATCAAAAACCCACCAGCCTGCGAGTACTCCGAGCAAGAAGTAGGGAAGCAATCGGCGGACATGAGCCCAGGCCACATATTTCCTGTAAACGATAGTGGAGACAAGGTCTGCAGAAATAAGAACGGGCAGTAGCAATCCTACGGATAATGCAACCCCTGCAGGTCCTAGGGCATCTTCCAAGACCAAGACAAATAAGGCAACCGTAAGGTTACCTGCTCCCGGGATCCCGCCTTTGCTCAATCCCATGATAGCAGATCCTAATATGAGAACCCCCCAGTGAAGCGTGGTCAATTCATTCATCTTTTGCGGGAGGAATGATGGGGGTGAATTTACCCGAATCTACATGAAAAGCCTCCCAAATTCCCTCCTCATCTCGAGAAGGGAATGCCGTCCCAGTGGCAAAGGTCTGGGCACTTGGAGGTAAAAGTTTGCGAAAGTTTGCCCGGCGATGAGCGTCTAATTCGCCAAGAACATCGTCTGCAAGAAGTATGGGAATCTTGCCCAGTTTTTTGTGCAGATAGTCAAATTCTGCCAGACGTAAGGAAAGAACCAACCCTTTCTGCTGCCCCTCCGAACCATAGTGCCTCGCATCGCGGCCATTTAAGAGTAGAGAAAAATCATCCCGGTGTGGTCCCTTGCGGGTGGAGCCCATTTGACGATCCCTTAATCTTTCTCTGGCAAAGAGACTTTTCCATTCCTCAATATTTCCAGCCTTACAATCCGGAAGATATGAAAGGTGAACCGTTTCCAAATTACTGCTTAGCCGGCCATAGGAATGTTCGAATGCATCATCTAGGGAGGGAAAGAAAGTTGAACGAACTTGCTGAAGAACATGGGCAGACGATGCCAGGGTATACTCAAAGGCAAGCAACTCGGCATCATTCGCCTGTTTTTTAAGCAATACATTTCTCTCCTTCATCGATCTGTAATAGTCTTGCAAGGCACGGAAATATTCCTGGGAGGTGGAGGATAGAACCAAGTCCATCCATTTTCTCCGATCCGAGGGGCTTTCACGGACTAAACGGAAGTCCCGGGAAGAAAGACAAACCGAAGGAAACTGCCCCAACAAATCACCCAATCGTTTAACGGGTTCTCCATCGACATGGACTATTTTGCTCCCTTTGGACGCAAAACTTACCATGACCTCACGCTCCGTTCCATGATCATCCAAGTAACGGGCAAACAGGTGCGACTCGGCATTTCCTTCCCTGACCATTGCATCTGTGGATGCTCCCCGAAAAGAACGCAGGGTAGAACATAAACCAATGGCCTCGAGTAAATTCGATTTTCCTTGCCCATTAGGACCCAGAAAAAAAATTCGGTCGGTTGAGAATTCCAGACTCGGGGAGCCTAGGTTGCGAAAATTTTGAAGATTGATTCCTACTAAGCGCACAGCATTGGGTAACCTTACCTACAGGGCAATCACTCCGGAATTTTCCCGCTCTGACCTTAATTCAAGAAAGGCATCTTTGAAAGCATTCGCCAAGCCCAGCCAATCTTTCTCAGAGGTATCGGTAAAGGAGCTCACCCTTACCAGTCGTCGACTTTCTGATTCGCTCAAACCAATGGCCCCGGACAAGCTAGATGGTTCTTCTCTTGCAGTCGAACAAGCGGAGCCAGTCGACACGGTGTATCCAAGTTTTTCCAACTTGCTAACCCAGCTTAAATTATCAAATTCCGGCAGACACAACAGGGAAGTGTTCCACAACCGAGAGACTGGATGCCCGATCACTTTCAGGTTGGTAAATTCCTCCAATAAACACTCCTCAAAATTTCTCTTCCATGCTTCCCGGACAACCCGGGAATGGGCGTCAGGGCATCGATGTTTGAAAGCAATTCTTAGCCCCTCAATTCCCGGGAAATTTTCCGTACCTCCCCGTGTTTCCCTTTCCTGCCCTCCGCCTTTTATTAAGCTTGCAGGCTGACAGGAGACCAGTGCCCCCACTCCTTTGGTTCCTCCAAATTTATGAGCCGAAAAGGAAAAACTCGAACAGATATTCAATCCTTCCGTGTCCATTTTTCCCACCCACTGGGTAGCATCGCAATGAAACCAAACTCCATGATCTCGACAAACCTGTGCTACTTCCCTCCATGGTTGTATTACTCCGGTCTCGTTATGAACCGCCATCAAAGAAACTAGACTGGGCAATTTTTGATCCATCATTTTTTTAAATGAATCGATTTCAACCACTCCATCCGCGTTTACTGGAAGATAGCGGATCTTTTCGGGAAAATAAAATTGGACAGTTTCGAGTATACTGGGATGTTCGACCGTTGATACGAAAACATCCCTTGTAGGATAGATCTGGCTACGTGCAATCCATGACAGTATGGTGTTATTTGATTCGGTCGCACCAGAAGTGAAGGTTAGTTGACTGGGTTCCACCTCCAAGGATTGGCTGATTTCTTCTCTTGCCCGCTCCACAAATGCCCGAACACGACAACCTGAACGATGGGGAGAGGACGGATTTGCCCAGTTTTCCCGAGAAACACGGAGAAATGCTTCCAGCACTTGGGGAAGTGGCTGGGTGGTGGAATTGTTGTCAAAATAAACCATTTAGCACCTGCAGGAGAACAGGAAATCTCAACGAACTGGAGGCAAGCGCAGGGTTTGACCGACCTGTAAACTGTTTTTGCTTTTCAGGGTGTCCCGATTCGCCGCATAGATTAAATCGATATGGGTTGCATCTCCGTATATCTTCTTACTGATTGCATAGAGGCTGTCTCCAGGTTGCACTACATAAGAAGAGGGAACTGAAGGTTCTTGTCTTGGTTCTGCCGATTTTCCATCCTCTGGTTTCTGGGTTGTTCTGATTCCTTCTGGAATGGGAACCGCAGGAGCTAGGGGCGATCCTAACCGGGCTTGTAAATCAGCAACTTCTCTACGCAGACGATCATTTTCCTCTTTGAGGTCTATGCTTTCCAAATAATTACCATAAGGTTCTCCGGGCAATTTTCGAATAATCTCCCGCTCAGCAGTAACAATCAATTGTTCAACCATTTTCGATTCACGAGCATTGGGCTGCAGGAGCAAAAATCTTCTAAAATGATAAATGGCGGCGACTGGGTCTTGGCGGTCAGACAAAGCAAGCAGTAAGCGCCCTGCTTCCAGGTGAGATTTTGGTGCCTGTGTTACCCGTCTGGTCACGGACAGAAACTCATCCAGAGCTTCGGTATCCCTTCCCACCTTTAGGTAGGACCTGCCCCGATCAAAAGCCGGATCATCGGCCTCCTCAATAATGCTCCCCGCGGGTCCGCACCCGCCCTGCAAAAAAAACAACAGGCTCATACCTGGTAGCAAAAATACAAAGTTCTTCATTCGCCGATGTAAGTGAAGGTGACCCGTCGGTGATGAGGAGCTGACCGGTGTTCCCATAAAAAAACTCCCTGCCAAGTGCCCAACTGCAACGATCCGTTAACAAAGGGGATTTGCTCGCTGGTACGGGTAAGTGCCATCTTTACATGAGATGGCATATCATCAGGTCCTTCATGGGTATGAATAAAATATGGATAATCCTCGGGGACAAGTTCCTCCATAAATCTTTCCAAATCTACTCGGGCGGAAGGATCTGCGTTTTCCATAATTACCAGACTACAACTGGTATGCTGAACAAAGATACTGAGCAATCCGTCCGAGAATCCAGACTCCTTCAACCCTTCAGCAGCCAATTCGGTAATCTCGTAAGTACCCTTCCCTGCTGTTTGGACTTCAGAATTTTTTTTGCTTACTGCCATGTATCAAAAATATCTAAAATAAAGTGATCAAGATTGGCAAGGGCTGAGAAATTGCCAACTTCCGCTTTCATTCCACGCACAGTTCCGTTTCTGCATTCATCCAATTTCGTAAACTGTCCAGTATCTCGTTAATTATGCTCACCTCAATCGTTGCCCGATCCACCGGCAGCCCGAGAATTCTCTCGGTATGATGGGTCAAAACTTGGGGCAAGCCAGCCAACCACGATTCCCGCACCGGCAAACCTTCATCTCTGGCAAAACAAAAGTACACCTTCAATAATACGACTTGGGGAACCTGTGCTCGTTGAAATGAATCAAGAGAGGAACGAAGCAAATTCAAACGCGGGGCTGGTTCAAGAAGATGATCTCCATTAATGAGATAAAACCTGGCAATCTGCGAAGCGGTCAGAAAGACCAATGGATTAATTGCTAACCCGCGGTATGAGCATACCTTTTGGAAGTCTGCCACAAAAGGGATCGATGATTGCATCGTTGTTGGCTTAAGTAGGCAGTCCACATCGTCAAAAAGATCGGGTGGTACTAATTTTTTACTTTTTTTTCCGGGCAGAGAAAACAATGCTGTCTTTAATCCCACAACCTGATCGAAAATACGGATTCTCAGAAAGCGTTCGCCAGCTGGTTCCCTCGACAGAACAATGCCAGACAATTGCTTCGTGTCCGCCAAAACTGTGATCAGATTAAGAAAGTGGAGGAACCACCGCACCGCCCGAGATCAACATTTTCATACCATCCCCAACGGAAACATCAATCCGATGAATTTCTTCCTCCTCAACCAAAAGCAAAAAACCACTGGTTGGATTAGGAGTGGTTGGAACAAAAACATAAGTAAAGTTTCCGGAAATCTTGTCCGTAACATGCGTGGAAGCATTTGCGGTGATAAACCCGAGTACATAACATCCCTTACGCGGATACTCCACCAGACAAACTTCCTTAAAAACCGCCCGGTTTTCCTTTCCAAAAGTCTCCACGATCTGCTTGACCGAACGATAAACCGTATTGATAAAGGGTACTTTGTCCAAAACCCGTTCTGTGAGATTAATAAAGAAACGACCCAGTAAATACTTTGAAAAATAGCCCAGTGCGGTGAGTAAAATTATCCCTAATATTAAACCCGCCCCCGCCAAGAGAGTTTCCAATCCAAAAAAAGAATTCTCCTCGCTCAGACCAAGTTCGTACGCGAGTCGAAGGGCGGGACCCTTAAATAAATCTAGCAGAAAATCGATCACAAATATGGTCGTACCCAATGGGAGGAAGACCAGTAAGCCAGTTAGAAAGGCATTACGGAATCGTCTGGAAAGACTGACAGTTGGTAAAGACACGGAGTATTTTAGTTAGTATTCGCACTGCGGATGAGCGAGTCGAAAATCAGGCCACGCAGAAAGTTTTTTCACCTGATCAATCACTCGCTGTTCCTCCAACCGCATAATTTCACGATCCACTTTATCCAGATCATCAAACCCGACAAGGTGCAACCAGCCATGGATCAGATATAAACTCAGTTCGTGCTCAAAAGAAAGGTTTCTGTTTTTGGATTCCTCGATGGCTTGATCCACAGATACGCAAATCTCTCCCGCCAGACCATTTTCCTGATCTGCAGGGAAGGTAATCACATCCGTGGGCCGAAAGTCCTGCAAATATTTGCCATGCAGTTGAGAATGAGATGCCCGGTCCATGAACACCACGGATAATTCACCCGTGATCCCGTGCCGGTGAACCGAAAAAATGGTTTCGAAAAATTTTTTTATTTTGGAGGGATCAAATTGCAGAGCCCCATACTGGTTGGCCACCTCAACTTGGGGATGCAAAAACGAAGCGGTATTAGGTGGCATTGTGGGGAAAGGGATTACGGGAGTCTTTGTCTTCGTCGGGATACTCAATCCTAGAATGCAGCATATTCAAAGTGGTCTTCAGGAAGCTCTTTTTGATGGTGGCAACTTCCTCCAAGGTCAACGGACATTCATCAAGTTGTCCATCCTCTAAACGGTCCTGAAATATAGAATCCAATAATTCTTCCACACTATGGTGAGTCACTTTGGGAAGTGAACGGGCCGCCGCCTCTACCGAATCTGCAAAAAAGATAATAGCACTCTCTTTGAAACGGGGACGGGGACCATCATACCGGTAGGTTGATTCATCAGGTTCCTGAAGCTCGGAGTCTCCATAGGGCAAATTTGCCTGTTTTGATTTTTGTTTTGCTTGAAAGTAAAAATATTTGACCAAGGTAGTCCCATGGTGCTGGCGTATGATATCACGGATCACTTTGGGCAAGCGGTGCTCCCTTGCAATTTCCAAGCCTTCTTTGACATGGGATTTAATGATCAATGCACTCATGGCCGGGTTTTGCCGATTATGAGGGTTACCAAAATCTCCCTGGTTTTCGGTAAAGTAATTTGGCTGGACCATTTTCCCGATGTCATGAAACAAGGCACATGCCCGGCACAGGGTGGGATTTGCTTTAACTTCGAGTGCGGCATCCTCGGCCAAGTTCGCCACCATCAAACTGTGATGATAGGTACCGGGTGCTTCAACTTGCATTTTCCGCAAGAGAGGATGGTTGTAATCGGTAAGTTCAAAAAGGGTGGCATCGGTGGCAACATTAAACGCTTTTTCAATCAATGGCATGGCTCCCAAGACGAGTGCACCGGTAAAGACTGCTACCACAAAGGAAGCAAGGGCATGATTGAAAGGGACCATCCATCCACTTCCTGAAGCAAACCCAATCCCCAATGCAACCAATCCCCCCGTTAGTCCAGCCATGGTCCCAGCCTTAAGCACACTCCCTCGCAGTCTGACTTCTCGGCAAAAATAAACTCCGACCAATGCGGTACATAACAAGCCTACCAGCATCTCAATACCAATCTCCTGCATAGCTGCGTGAAAAACACAGGTCATAATCGCGGTTAAAGTGGCCATACGCGGGCCCACTGTGATCATCACAATCATGGGTGCGAAAGCGATGGGCAGAAGATAAGGAAGCAAACCAATCAGGATTGGACTTGCCCCAAACAATTCGGTCTCGCCCAGTTCCATAATGAAACGGGACATCCCAAGATTGGCGACAATGCTAAGTGCCACAATGTTGGAACGGGCCCCATCTGACCAAAACTTGGGTAAAACCAGGCTCACATAAACTACCCCGAACAGGAGGGTGACAATGGTGACAAAAATACGCTTGGGTAACAACACGCTGTCTTCCAGAGCGAGATCCAAAAATTCCTGATATTTTTCCAAGTCTGCGGAGGTCACCTTGTCCCCCCGACGAAGAATAATTTCGCCCTCTTGCACCGAAACTACCGTGGGTTCCATATCGGCAATGGCACGCTCTTGAGCCGAAGTGGTTGCCTTTCGATCAATCGAACGAAGCCGTAAGCCCTTTTCTAAAAACTCGCCAAGTTCTCCCGCTATATCATTACGAAATTCCTGGGCGGCAAAAGATGCATTTTCATCTGCAAACTCAATGATTTCGCGCAATTGCAAATATTGTTTACCTGCCAAATCATCCGCCAGTCCAAAGCTACCATTGTCTTCCATGACTTTTAAATAATTGGCAAGGACCGGGTACTGATCGATTAATTTGTTGTTGACCCTGTGGTTCGTTTCGTAGTCATAGACCACCAAGCTATTCGCAAACTCAATCATTTGAGAATTGATCCGTGCACTGGCATTGGATTCGGAAAGAAATTTTTGATCAACCGATGGAAACTTCACCACCCCGGTCAGATGCAATTGGGAAAGCAGTTTGTTACCCAAATTAAAAAACCCTTCGCCATGCATTAGGGAAGTACTCAAAAGAGCAATTGCTTCCTGTTCGGACAAAACGACTTGAAATTTTATTTTTAATTCTTCCGCCAGGGATTGAAGGGCCAATGCTTTTGAGTCCTCTGACATTTCTGCAACCGCAAGCATTCCTTCGCGTAATCGAACCATTGCTTTGGCAAAATTTTCCTCACCCACAAAATCGCGGGTAAATTCCCTGGGAGTGCTGCTCCGAATCCATTCCTCCGCCTCCCTCTTTCTAACCTCGCTTACATAGCTAAATGATCGGTCACTGTAGACATTTTCAGGTGCAACTTCGCCCAGCGTCCTCAACCCGGGTGGTTCTTGCCCTACAAAGCAGATTAATATGATGGCAATCCCAAATAAAATCGTCTGGAGCAGGTGTTTTCCCCAGTTGCTCCAGAATCCTGAAAACCCATCCATGCGGTGAGATTTCACCTCATCATCCTGAGAAATACGACGACGCCTGCCACCCCGGACGCTCTTGCGATTTGAATCTTTTTTTTCCTCTTTCACGGGTAAAAATCTAGCCAATCGGATCTAATTATTGGAAGGTAAATCTCCTTGGTAAGCAGAAATAATGCGACTGACCAGAGGATGCCGTACTACATCACCATGATCAAACTCGTGAAAATACAAGCCCTTGACTGAACTGAGTATTTTTTTGGCCTCGGCCAAGCCCGATTCCTGCCTCGAAGGAAGGTCCACCTGGGTAAGATCTCCAGTCACCACCATTTTGCTCCCCTCTCCCAATCTTGTCAGAAACATCATCATTTGGGAACGGGTGGTGTTTTGTGCCTCATCAAGAAGAGCAAAGCACTTGCTCAATGTTCTTCCCCGCATGTAGGCAAGCGGGGCAATTTCCACCACACCGGTCTCCACAAGTTTTCTCGCCTCCACTGGACCAAGCACTTCATCCATTGCATCGTAGAGCGGGCGCAGATAGGGAAGCAGTTTTTCCTCCAAGTCTCCTGGTAAAAAGCCTAATGCTTCACCGGCTTCCACTGCGGGTCGGGCAAGCACAATTCTTTCCACTTCCCCCTCAAGTAAAGCATGCAGTGCGGCAATCATGGCGAGGAAAGTTTTTCCTGTACCTGCCGGACCAATTCCGAAAACAAGATCATTTTTTAAGATAAGATCTAAAAATCTTCTCTGACCGAGATTTCTTGGAACCACAGACTTTTTGCGAATTTGTAAACGCAAGGGACGATTTAATAGGTCTTTAAGCTCTTGGCTCTTGCCCATTTTTACTTTTTCTAGAAATCGCAGAAAATCGAATTTGCCATGGACAAATCCTTGGTCCTTAGCCGATTGTAACAAGCAGAAAAATTCCTCACAAAGATCAAGCTTGGCCGGACTTCCATCCATGTGCAAAAGGCTTCCACGGGCGACTATCTTTACGCCAAGAGACTTTTCCACAGCCAATAAATTGCCTGGATCTTCCCCGTAGAGCTTATGAAATTGTCGCTCCGATTCAAATTCGATGGACCGCTCAGGCATTATTACACCAGTTTATTAGGTTGAAAATGTGACAGGAAATCAATTGCACCAGCAAAAGGTTGCGGGCACGATTATTGGTTTATCAGGAGCAGAAGAATAAATCACAAAGTGATAAAATATCGTCTAAGACCATAGTTTCGCAAGCTTGGAATATGTGCAAGGCTCGCTTCTTTCCCATTGCCAAATTTGCCCAATGATACATCTACTATCTTCTTTTTCTGCGAATTTATGAATATTCTCTTTGTTAGTCCGGAAGTAAATCCATTGGTGCGAACCGGTGGGCTGGGAGATGTTGTCGGGAGTCTGCCACTGGCATTGCAAAATTTGGGAGCGGATGTACGGGTGATCTGCCCCATGCACAGGCCTTGCCAATCTATTGCCAATCAATTGCTTAAGAAAAAGATCAAGGTCAACATAGGCAACCGTTCGCTCTCCGCTTCCATCCGCGAAACAAGATTGGGGCAGAGTAATGTGCCTGCCTATTTACTTGATCTGCCTGAACTATTTGACCGGGATGGAATTTACTCCGACAGGAATGGAGATTTCAGCGATAATCCACAGCGTGCATTTGCCCTTTGCCAAGCCGCCTTGCAAATTGACCGAGTTACCGGTTGGCACCCGCAGATCATTCATGCACACGACTGGATGGCTGCCCCGGTTTGTGCCTACGCAAATAGCAAACAAACAAAACATGGGCAGAAAACAAGGGTTCGGACAGTCCTGACAATCCATAATTTGCAACACCAGGGAGTCTTTTCATACGAAGACTTTATCTCCTCTGGACTGCCCTCTTCAAATTGGGGATTGGATGGCTTTGAAAAGGACGGTTCGATGAACCTCCTCAAGGGAGGAATTCAACATGCCACTAAAATTATTACGGTTAGTCCAACATATGCCGCTGAGATTCGCACACCAGAATATGGATGTGGATTGGAAGCGAGTCTTGAATACCGCGGAGCCGACCTTATTGGTATTTTAAACGGAATCGATGAGAACGACTGGGATCCGCAAAATGACAAGGCATTACCCCACCCCATTAGCCCAAGTCGTCCCAAAGCTGGAAAACAAGCCTGCAAGCTTGCGTTGCTGAACGAACTAAATCTTCAACCAAACCTCGAGATGCCTCTTTTCGGTGTGGTTTCCCGTCTTTATGATCAGAAGGGGCTCGACCTACTCATTGATATTATGCCCCAACTGATGGCGGAGACCCATGCATCCTTTGCCCTTTTGGGGAGCGGGGATCCTAAGGAGGAAGATGCTATTCGCGAATTATCAGCATCCTTTCCTCACCGCATTGGATCATTCATCGGATTTGATGATGGATTGGCCCGAAGGATTTTTGCCGGATCCGACTTTTTTATCATGCCCAGCAGATTCGAGCCCTGTGGACTGGCCCAACAATACGCAATGCGTTATGGTTCTTTACCAATTGCGAGAAAAACTGGAGGTTTAGCTGACACCATAAAACCTTTTTCAAGAGGGGAAAAAAACCCCAATGGTTTTCTTTTTAACGATCCCACGGCCAAAGCACTATGGTCCACCATGAGGCAGGCCTTGGAGGTCTTTGCTAATAACCGAAAATTTACCCAAATGCGAAAAAATGCACTTACCAAAAAGTGTGGATGGGAAGAGGCTGCAAAACACTATTTACAAACTTATCAATGGGCCATGGAAACGCCCTAATTCCACTCATAATCCAGCAGGGGTTATTCTTAAATAATCCACATTTTAAGACCTGTTGTGTATAACTTTCTGCCTTTTTGTAAGCTTTCCACTTGCCCTTGATATTTTTGAGTCGCTAACGTAAATGGCAGAATTTTTGATTAGTTAGTTAATGATCTCAAACGGACCGTCGAGAACCTTTACCCAAGAAGCTGTGGAGGCGTGGTTCCGCCGGCTGTGTTCCGAAGATTGGGAAACCTTTTTTTCTCCTGAACAATTAAAAAAAGCTCAGGAATATTACCGGGCTGGCTACCTTAGCACGATTGATATTCAAGAAAACCAAGCCGTGATCACTAAGAAGATCAACCGGGAGGAAACTTATTCAGTTGTGGAATGGACCAAGAAAGGTCCAGAAATCCGGACCTCGCTTGATGAAGAAGAGATTGGAATCGCCCTTGCGACTGCTGGTTTGTACGAAATTGAAGAGCTGATTGCGGAATTGCACGAAGATGATCCCTTATTGGGTGAGGGTTCTATGCTCATCGAAAAAAACGAAGATTATCCGGCTGATGAGGAAAAAGAGGTCTCCTTGCCCGAGTCCACTACCGAGGAATCGGCGAAGATAAAACTTCTCATTCGTATGGAAATATCCTCCCAAAAGGGACTGCGTGCTATCCCTGAGTGGCAAAGAAGCAAATCCAACCGCATCCCAGTATACTCAACTGATGCATCAAATATAGAGGATTGTGACCGTCCTGCCCTGATGCGTTTTGTTGCAGAGGCAGGAAAATTCGGATTCCAATTTCAAAAAGGTACGGGTGAATTCCTGCTCAATGACTGGAAAAAAGTTGCCAAGTTAGCCGATGAATCTCTCGCGATCTGGGAAAATTCTTTTGCCATTGAATATGGGGGAGATGCCCACTTGCTCAAGCAAGGTCAGCGTACCTTAAGCTGGGAAATCGAAGCAAGAAGCAGGGATGATGAAAGTATGATCTTGCGGGAAAATTTTCATGTCGGCAATCGAAGACTAGGAACCCAACATATCCGCAGGGTGACCCGGGCCAGACAAGGTGCGACTTTTATTCAGGGATATGGGCTGGTCAAGCTGGATCAAGACCAAGTTGAGGATTTCGAATGGTGGCAACGCAATCGGGGAGATGCCAAACGAGCTCACTGGCCAAGATACATGCTTTTTTCTTTATTTGCTCGTAAATATCTCAAAACACGGGCGGATGGACAGCTTGAACATTGGCGGGACTCGATCAAAAAATTGAGCACCAATGGAGTAGGCAAAAAATTCCTATTTCTTCGCCCTTATCAGATAGAAGGAGTCGCGCATTTGTACGCATTGCACCAGCTGGGATGTCATCCCTTACTCGCCGATGAGATGGGTCTTGGAAAAACGGTGCAAACCTTAGCCCTCCTTCATGCGAAAGGCTCACAGGAATTACCGGACCTTGTCACCTGTCCGGCATCAGTGGTTCCGGTTTGGCAAAAAGAAGCCGCCAAACATTTTCCCAAACTACAGGTTCGTATACTCTCCAAGGATGAAACTTTTGAACAGATTAGTGAGCCCTGTTTATGGATAGCTAGCTACACCCAATTACGGCGCCATCGCCATCTTTTAGATCAGGTAGAATTCCGCTATGCGGTGCTGGACGAGGCACAGTTGATCAAAAACCCAAAAGCCAAGGTAACTCAGGCCTGTCTGTCGATCGATGCCCAACACCGCCTCGCTCTTTCAGGCACGCCGATTGAAAATTCCGCACTCGATTTGTGGACCATTTTCAGGTTTCTTATGCCCGGATTACTCGGGGCCCGCAAGGAGTTAGAAAAATGCCTGATTGAAGATTCCTTCAAGACCTTACAACTCCTACGCCGCCAGGTCACACCCTTTGTCTTGCGCAGAATGAAGAACGATGTGGCTGCAGAACTTCCTCCAAAACTGGAAACTGAGCTACCATGCCCACTCAATGATGAACAAAGAAAAGCATACCGGGCACTTGCCGAGGGTGGACTACAGGAGCATGGCAACGATTTGCACCAAGCCATCCAAAAGTCTTCCATGCATGTATTTTCCCTGCTTACCCGGTTACGTCAGGCATGTTGTGACCTCGCTCTTCTACCCGATAGAGAACATCTACCCGCCTGCGGTGCAAAAAGCGATTTACTGATCGAGAAATTACACGACCTATCCAGCTCAGGTGCAAAAGTATTGGTCTTTAGCCAATTTACCACTTTTCTTTCACTCTTAAAAAAACGAATCAAAGTAGAAATTCCATCCCTGGAAGTTCTCGAATTGACTGGTTCCACCCGCGATCGTTCCAAACCGGTCGATCGTTTTGAATCTTCCAATGATCCAATTGTGATGCTGGCCTCGCTCAAAGCAGCAGGATTGGGAGTCACTTTAAAGTCTGCAGATTATGTATTTCTGATGGATCCATGGTGGAATCCGGCAGTGGAAGAACAGGCCATTGACAGAGCCCACCGATTGGGGAGACAAAAACCAACTTTTATTTATCGCATGGTTGCCCAAGGAACGATCGAAGAAAGAGTGCGCCAGTTACAATTGCAAAAGAAAGAAACTTTTCGTCAAGTAATTGGAGATCTTGAAAAACCTAGCGGATTGGCGGATCATTTCTCATCATTGGAAGAATTGAT
>JAYNJW010000040.1:0-15639 GCA_038110535.1 Opitutia bacterium
CCGGATGCCCCGGTATCGGTGGTGTTAAGAGAAAATGTGTTGGAATCCCCGAACCCGGCCTCCCCGGACGCTCCAGTATCAGAGGTGTTAAGCGAAAATGTGTTGGAGTCCCCGAATCCGCCGTCGCCCCCGGCACCCGTATCGGAGGTGTCGAGGGCGAACGGATTGGAATCGCCGTATCCAGAATCGTTGCTTTGTGAAAAAGCAATCGAACCTGAACACAGAATTGTCCAGAATAACAAACGCAATGGTTTGCAAATCAAACTATATAAATGAGTAATCAAGCGAGTAATTCCCAGACTATGCCTGTGTGAAGCATGAGTCGCAGCATGAGGAATTGTGTCAGCTCAGTAGAGCATTTGCTTAATTAAATACCTTCGTTAGATTTCACCCGTACGATATTGGTGTCGTTAATGGAGAAAAGGAAATGCCCTGTAAGACCTCCAGCAAATTGGTCCCTGAAACTTTCCTTTCCTGTAAAGTCATATACGGGTTGGACCGTGACTCCATCATCGTAGGTGCCTACGGAAACTAGGCCAGCGTTGGCTAAAATGGTATCGCGTTTGTCAACGGAGCTTGCATAGCCTTCAGGAGCAAACTCGTCCCAATATGGCACTCCAACCATATCGTTTACATCGAAAATCTCGAAAATTGCGGTGCCGGCACTCGAGTTACTCTCTCCACCATGGCCAAATTCGCTTTCGCCATCCCAACCACTTTCAGTGTTTCCGAGTTTTGCGGTTACACGAATGCGAGCGTTTGCGGTGTTTATATTGTTACCGAAAGAACTGTTTCCAGCCTCCCAGACTACACTTTTATACCCGCTTGCTGATTCAGCTACGATACCTTCTGGTGTTCCTTGTACATTGGCATTGTCGATATTTTCCCACTTTGCTGCCTCTGGGTTTGCCTTAAACCAATATTCGACATAGGCATCACCTTTCCCCTGACCAAGAAGGATACCATAGTCAAAGAGCACATCCCTGCTGTCCTGAATATTGCTTTGTCTGGCAGTCACGGCAATGACTCGGGGAGCTCCCTGATAAGCGCCTCCAGTTACAACGGATGTAAGTTCTGGTGCTGACTGAACATCTAAGTTCAGTGCATATTTTCCAGCGGGAATTGGATTCCCCGTTGCATCATTGGCCTCACTGGCCACTAATTCGTATACTAGATAACCATTGGTAAAGTTGGTATCATAAGGACTAAACGCGACACCCCTGATTTTTGCGGCATCAAACCAACTGGGAGGACTATCGTAGTTGATCTCTAAATGAGTGAAGGATGAGCCCGCTTCTTCGAACTCATAATAATCGAAAGTTGATTGCCCATAGATGGAACTAGCGAACAATCCAAGGGTGGATAATAGTAGTAGTATTTTTTTCATTTTGATTGTGTGTTTGTTATTCTGGTTATTGAAATTCGGGAAATTCGGACAAAATGAATTGATCCCGAAAAGTCGGAAAAAAAGCCTTATTTGGAAGAAGCAATTTTGCATCCTTATATATTAGCTTACAGGTTAGCACTCTTTTGATTAGCAAAAAACTAAAAAATGATACCAAGCGTTTAAAATTTTTTTCTGGTTTTACCAGGTTTTGACTAAGAATAAGTCAAAAATTTCTTTTGCTTGTCCGCTTGCAAATCTCTTGTGATTCGAAGAAGCAAAGACATAATGATTGGAATGATTCGATTCTTTCTACCCTTTTTTTTAGCGGTTTTGCTCTTACTAAATCCTCTTACCAAAGTTGGCGCAGAATTAAAATTGTGGATTAGTTCTTTTCAGGACCAGTCTTACTACGAGCAAATGGGCGAACTTTACCGTAAAAAAACCGGAAAAGAATTGGAAATTCAGGTGGAGGCTTATGGTTTTAGAGAGATGCCTGATAAACTGGGTGCGGTGATGCGGACTGGGGAGGGGGCACCGGACTTGGTGCAGTTGGACGAGACTTTTTTTGGGGTTTTTCTCAACGGACCATCTCCCTTTCTTGATCTCACTAATAAATTGCGTAAGTCTAAGCTTAACAAAGCTTTACATCCTAGGCGGTTGGAGGTTTTTACCTTTAATGGGAAGACATATGGGGTGCCTCAGTCACTTAGTGCCTTAGTGCTCTATTACCGCAAGGATATGTTCGAACAATTTGACATCAAACCAGAGGATATTACCACATGGGAGGACTTTGCCAGAGTAGGGCAAGGATTGATGGATAATCAGGGGCAGCGTTTCCTGGCACTGGATGGTACTTTGTTTGACTCCTTACTTCGACAAAAAGGGACTGATTTATTTGACCAGAATGGTACCTTTTTGCCCGACGAAAATACTGCCATTTCCATTCTTGCTGAGTTTGCGGACATGGCGCAAAAACAGATCGCAGTGATGCCGGACCGGGGGTCCATTTTTGACCCGGTTTTCTTTAGTGGTGATCTGGAAATGGGCGAGGTTTTATGCGTGATTGGGGCCGACTGGTACGGCCTCGATCTTTTTCAGCAATTTGCACCCGGAATGGAAGGAATGTGGGGGATGTTACCCCTGCCAACCTGGAAAAAAGCGGACGGATCATTAGGCCCACGTACAGCCACTTTTGCAGGGCAAGGGTTGATGATTATGAATTCGAGCGAAAAACAGGAAGAAGCCTGGGATTTTATTGAATTTGTAATGACCGACCCGGATGCCAATGCGGAGAGGTTTTTACAGGGAAACAGCTTCCCCGCATACTTACCTGCCTGGAAAGACCCAAGACTTTTGGGTATACAGCCTTATTTTCAGGAATCCATGGGTAAATTATTAATCGAACTAGCCGAGGAAATTCCCCCAGTGGTGGTGAATCCAGGCAGACCGCAGGCGATTTTTTTGATGAAAGAAAATTTCTTTTCTTCTGCCATGTATGGGAGCCTGTCACCGGAAGATACGGTTAAACAAATGCGAGAGGCAATGAAGGCAGGATTTGGTGGTCCGCCAAAGGAATAGTTCTCCTTTATTTATGTTGGAAAATCAGGCAGGCACGAGCAGGGAAAAGCCACTCTCGCTCGTTCTTCTTCTTTGTCCATTTCTTATTTTCTGGGCATTTTTCTGGTTTATTCCTCTAACCGGTAGCTTGGTACAATCACTCGAACGAAGTCCTCAATTAAGTGAGGATTTGGATTCCTCAAAGGCTTCTAAATCAGTGAATTATGAGATAGCGATCGGGGATTCGAAATTTATAAAATCAATCGAAAATACCTCACTTTTTGTTGGTTTTACAGTGGTTATTTCTCTGTTCCTCGGATTTTTTTTGGCATCCGTTCTTTTCACATTTTCCAAAATTTTGAGAGGGGTTTTTCTGTTTATTTTACTCATCCCATCCCTCGCACTTCCCGGGACTCTGGCAACTCTTTTCTATCTGTTTTTTCATGGAAAATCAGGTGTGCTTAATCAGTTTTTGATGGTCCCACTAGGTTTCGAACCAGTCAACTGGATGATGGACCCGACTTGGATTTTGCCCTGTCTAATCTTTCAGGCAGTATGGCGGTGGACCGGATTGGTCACCTTGCTACTTTACTGTGGCATGCGGGCCATACCATCCTGGCAGTTTGAAGTCGCCCTAATCGAGGGTGCTTCCTCATGGTCCAAAATCAGAACAATTGTTTATCCTGGGGTGAAGCATTTGTTGTTTTTCGCTGGAATTTTCTTGTTCGTTGATGGAGTGGCCGCTTTTACAGGAGCTTATAATTTGCTCGGCGGTTCCGGTGGTGTGCTTGATGCAGGCTTACTTTTTGTCACCTATGCTTACCAGGTGGCATTTCCAGGTGGTGCAGGCCGGTATGATCTTTCGCTGGCCTCGGCCATGTGTGTAATTGTGGCCACATTCACGGTTCTAGTTTGTTGGTTTGGTATTTATTTTTATAAACAACAACATTCACAAACATGCTGAGGGTTTTATTTTCAAGAATAGGGTTGGGATTGTTGCTCTTGGTATGTGCATACCCGTTTTTGTGGATGTTTTTATCTTCATTCAAAACAAACCGGGAGATTTATACCCCAGAAAACTTTTTACCCACTTCTTTTGATCCTTTTGCTTATCGATTGCTCTTTTCTGGGGATTTTATCGACTTTTATGAAGTTCTTGCACGATCGATTCTTCTTTCCGGCGGACAAGCCATTCTTGCCTGCCTGATTAGTTCGGCACTCGGTTTTGCTTTGGCTAAAGGCAGGTTTAGGGGGAAATCTATTCTCACTGGTTTCGCCCTTCTCGTCATTCTCTATCCCAAGCAGGCAATGAGCCTGTCCTTATTTGAATGGATGGCGAGTGTGGGCATGACTGGCCGTTCATATGGGTTGCTACTATCGGGGGTAGCAAGTGGGCTGGGGGTGATCTTTTTTACCCAGGTTTTTCGGAAAATTCCTGATGAATTAATGGATCTTTCACGGGTGGAAGGGGAGAGTTTGTTTGGGAGTTTTCTGAACTTTCTTCCTTTGGTAAAGCCAGCCCTTGTCACTTATTGTATCCTTCACTTTCTATTATGCTGGCAGGATCATTTGTTGCCCCTTCTTGTGCTTGGTGCCGATCAACTTACCTTGCCCCTTGCCCTGGCTAAATTAGCAGATTCCAGTTACCGTATTCCAGAGGCGGTCGGCTTGGCTGCGAGCGTTCTGGCAATGATTCCTTTATTGTTCTTATTCGGATTCTTTTTTCGCCAAATTCGTACCGCTTTGTCGGACTGGGTAATTTCGTAAGCCTTAGACCCTTTTCCCGGTATATCTTTCGAACCAGTGAGCCTGTTCGATCTGGGGAGAAAGGAAGATTTCTTCATTTATACAAATATTTGATAAACTGGTTTTTATGAAAATATTATGGTTTGCAGTATTCACTTCGAGTAAGCGATGATCCCCAAGGTTTTCCACCCGTTTAATAACTGCTGTGAGGGTTCCATGTTCAGCAGGCACAATATCCCAATTCTCCGGTCTTATGCCAAGAGTGATGGATCCTTTAGGGAGTTCGAAATCTGGTAGGTTGAAATGGATGGAACCACTTATGAATTTGTTCATTCCATCCGTATGATCGATTCTGCCATCGATACATTGCATCCCAGGTGTTCCAAAAAATTCAGCCACAAACCGGTGGGCAGGTTGGTTATAAATTTCATCAGGAGTTCCGGTTTGTAAAACCTGACCATCTTGAAGAACGCAAATTCGATGGCCCAGAGTCATGGCTTCGGTCTGGTCATGGGTGACATACAGGGTACTTTTGGGGTTTTCCTGGTGTAAACGGGCGAGTTCCACCCGCATGCCTGTACGAAATTGTGGGTCCAGATTGCCCAGTGGTTCGTCAAATAAATGAATCTTTGGATCGCGGGCGAGTAATCGACCAAGTGCCACTCTTTGCTTTTGTCCGCCGCTTAATTGATGGGGTTTTCTTTTCAGAGTATCTGTGATTTCCAGTTTTTGGGCGACCCGATCCACTTTTTGATTAATTTCGGGGAGCGATAGATGTCTGACCTTTAATCCGTAGGCAATATTTTCAAATACGCTAAGATGGGGGAAAAGAGCATAATTTTGAAAAACCATGCCAAGATCGCGGTCCTGGGGAGACAACATTTTGGCATCTTCGCCAAAGATTTCAATCCTGCCACTGGTTGGTTGCTCCAGTCCCGCCACCATTCGTAGCAGGGTAGTTTTACCACATCCGGATGGACCGACCACAGTCATGAATTCTCCCTCGGCAATCTCTAGATTGATATCCTTAAGGGCATGTGTATCCGGAGGGAAAATCTTGCATACTTGTTTAAAGGAGATCGCACCTTTCATCATTGAATATCATACTAAAGATACTCCGCCTTGGGTAAAGCTTTGTCGCTTGTGCCTAAACGGACACAGACATAGTCTGTTGATCGTGAAACGATCAATTTGGGTAATCTATCTTGCTGCAATCCTGAGTGCAGGGATCGTTTCGTCCTGTCAGCCAGATATTCCTCAAGACCCCCGTATTACCAAGACCATGGAGAAAGAATCATTGGCAAGGATGGGTGAGTTGGTCAGGGAATGCAGGGTATGTCACGGCGTGGAAGAAGCCCAGCGTGGTCCCATTCTTGATGGGATGGAATATTGGTACCTCTATGAACAATTACAAAAATTTAGGTCTGGCATCCGTGGCCAAAACCCGGAAAACCGCTCGGAGCATTTGATGGGTATTGGGGTTCAGAAATTGAATAATGACTTGGAGTCCGCTTATCTGGCGGATTGGTTTGCCCGCCAGGATCCCCAGCCTGCCGTTCGTACTGTCCGGGGAGATAAGGAACGAGGAAAACAATTTTATGAGGCAAGATGTGCTTCCTGCCATGGAGAGAAGGCAGAGGGCAATCGATTGGTTGCCGGTCCCGCACTTAACCGATTGGAGGGATGGTATTTCCTTGAGCAGATGAGAAAATTTCGTTCAGGCCAAAGGGGCTACCATTCCCAGGATGAGACTGGACAAATCATGGCGACGGCATCCAAAGGCATTGCCGACAGTACATTAAAGGATGTGGTTGCTTATATCGTGGATGCCTATGGACCGGAGGATGCCCCATCGATGCGTGACCGGATGGTTCCTAAAAAATCTAAAAAACCGTTTTAAGGCCCGTGCTCTGCCTGCAGGGCATTAAGCCGTTCAGGAGTGCCCACATCGTCCCATCTTCCCGAAAACAAATTTCCTCCTACGAAGTCATTGGCAATTGCATCCTTGAGCCGGGGAACAATGGAAAATTTCTCCACTTTCGCCCCTTCCAGAATTCTGGGATGATAAAGAGCGATCCCGGTATAAAGATATTCGGGGTTTTCTGACTCGATCACCCGGGAACCTAAAAGAGAGAAATCTCCCCGGTTCCGCCAGCTCGGAATTCGTGCAAGATAGAGCATGGCCAGATCATTTGCCGGCAAAGACTTGGGAATCGAGCCGAAATCGAGGTCGCACCAGACATCCCCGTTGACCACGAGAAAGGGGTCTGATCCAAGGAGAGGCAGTGCTTTGGTCAGTCCACCCCCGGTTTCGAGTGGGTCGGGGCCTTCATCCGAATAAGCGATGGACAATCCCCACTGGGAACCATCGCCCAGGGCTTGCGGTATTTTATGGCCCAGATGTCCAAGGTTTATCACCACCTCTGAAAACCCGGCGTTAGCCAGTTTTTCCAAATGATGAACAATCAAAGGCTTGCCCGCGATTGAAACCAAAGGTTTTGGTGTATGATCCGTCAATGGGCGCAAACGATTACCGAATCCGGCAGCCAATACCATTGCTTTCATGAGTTTTAGGAATTCGGCTGGACTAGGCTTGCCTGTTCAACCAGGGATTGTAGGTCGTGCAGTTCGGGGTAATTTTGGAGTACCATGCGCACATAGCCAAGCACGCGGGGGACATCTCTGAGGTACTTAGGCTTATTGTCCCTAAGCTGTAAACGATGAAAAATCCCCACGCATTTGAGATGTCTCTGCAAGCCCGCCCAGTCGAACCATCTTTGCATCGTATGTTTGTCAATCTCTGGACTAATTAGGCCAGATTGAACCAGTTGAGTACGGAAAGAGCCGATCTGCCGATCGATCCATTCCTCGGGGTTATCTACATAGCAGTCTCGCAGGAGGGAAACTAAATCATAGGTGATTGGTCCGAGCATAGCTCCCTGGAAATCAATCATTCCGGGAGATCCATCTTCAAGCACCAGTAGGTTGCGGCAATGAAAGTCGCGATGCATGAAAGATTTTGGGATTTGGTTGACCCCATCGACAAGGGGCCTGCTGTATTCTTGAAACTCGGACTCGGAGGTATGGGGAAGACACCATTTGCGGAAGATTTCCAGTTCCTTGATCTGCCAGTCGGGATCAAATACCGGAAGTTCTGACACCCAATTGGCGGAACATTTTTGCATCTTTATGATTTCCAGAATTGCCCGGTCATAAAGTTCGTGCCTGCGTTCACTAACCAGGGCATCTTGGTAGTGCACATCTCCAAAATCTGAAAGGATAAGAAACCCAAGCTCAGTATTCTGAAAATAAACCTGGGGAACTTGAATACCGGCATCCCTCAGTTTTTCTGCGAGTTGAATAAAGGGAGTGCATGGTTCCAATTCAGGAGGTGCATCCATCACAATCCTCGGTCCGTCCGCGGTCTGTATCCGAAAGTAACGCCGAAAACTGGCATCGGCTGAGGCTACCTCCATTTGGCAGGGATCATAAGGCGTGGACTGTACAATCCATTCGCACAGTTCGTCCCTGCGTTTATCCACCACCATTACATCCACAGGTTTTCTTTTCTCTGTAAAAAAATCTTTCCGTCAAAGAAAAAATTCTCGAATCCCCGCCCTGCCTTTATCTAAGGCAAATTGACCGAAAATTAATTAGTTACTGCTCTGTGGACTTAGGACCCGAGTCGCCGGTCTGGGACAAGGTACTGGGTAATATAATCTTTGACCGCATCCTCTAAAGCAAAGAGTTCGTTCCGGTAACCTGCCTTACGGAGTTTTGCAATCTTTGCTTCGGTAAAATATTGGTATTTATCACGAAGAATTTCGGGCATTTCCACAAACCTGATATTATCCTCTTTTCCCAGGGCAGAAAAAATTGCCCGACCAAGATCCAACCATGTTCTTGCCTCGCCGTTGCCCAGATTAAACAGACCATGAGTATCCTTGGTTTCGGCCAGCCAAATAGTCATTAGTGCCGAGTCTTTAACATAAAGGAAATCACGCATCTGTTCACCGTCCCGGTAGTCAGGATGGTGGCTGGTAAAAAGGGTCATTTCTCCAGTAGATGCAATTTGTTCATAGGCTTTGCTTACCACCGAGCGCATATCACCCTTGTGCTCTTCGTTGGGTCCGTAGACATTGAAATATTTGAGACCAACCATGTGATCGAGCCACCCATTTTCCTGGGCGATCAAATCAAACTTGTGTTTGGACCATCCATAAAGGTTGAGGGGTTTGAACTTTTGCAAATCTTCGTCCTCATCATCCATGCCTAAGGATCCATCCCCGTAGGTCGATGCAGAGGAAGCGTATACGAACCGTACATTGTTCTCCAGAGACCATTGACCAAGCTCCCGGGTATAGCCAACATTGTTATCCTTTAGGTATTCCTCGTTTGTTTCGGTGGTACTGGAACATGCTCCCAAATGAAAAAGGGCGGAAATATCTGATAATTCTGGACTGTTTTCCCTGATCATTGTGCGAAAATCTTCCGGGCTAAGATGGCGGGAGTAGGAAAGGGGGGCAATATTCCGTGCTTTGAGACTGTCTGGTTCGGCCCAATCGACCAGCCAGATATTCTCAAGGTTGCGGTTGTTTAATCCCCAGATAATTGCACTACCAATCAATCCGGCACCTCCGGTTACAACTATAGTGCCGTTGTCCAAATTACTCATGAGAAAGTTCAATCGAGCGTGCCCGGGCAGCTTCCACTGCATGACGGACAATTGTGCGTAACTCGTCTGCGGTAAAACTTTCAAGTGCAGCCTGGGTGGTGCCGTTCGGAGAGGTAACCTGGTCGCGCAGTTCCTTGGGGTGTAGTTGAGAAGATTCCATCAGGCGGGCTGCTCCGGTAACAGTACGAAGGGCAAGTTCCCTGGATAGTTTACCAGACAATCCAATGGCTCGACCTGCCTCCTCCAATGCACAAGTAAATTCGAAAACATAGGCAGGGCCGCTGCCACTGATTGCAGTTATGCGATCGAGATCAGCCTCTTCTCCTAGCTCATAAGCAGGTCCGAGAGAAGAAAGGATTTCCTCTATCATTTTCTCGTCCCCGGGGGAGGGGGATTGGGCAAAAAGATAGCCACTCACCCCGTGCCCGATCTGACCGGGAGTATTGGGCATCGCACGAACAATGTTTCGGGCCTTGGGAAAAACTTGGGCCAGTCGTGGGAGAGTGATACCCGCCATGATTGAGAGAATCAGGCATTCGGAGGAATTTTCGGCAACGGATGAGGGCAGTTCGCTAAGTTGTTGGGGTTTGCAGCCAAGTACCAGGACGGAAGGCGAAGAAGCCAACATATCATCGACCGATTCAAATCGGTTAATCCCTGTCGATTCTGCCAATTTTTCCGAGGTGCCATCGTTGGCGGAACAGCAGCTTATGGAATTGGGAGAAAAAGATTCTGCCCGGAGTAGACTGTGGACGATGGCTGAGACCATTTTGCCCGCCCCCACAAAGGCAATGTTCCTCATTCTGAAGCTCCTTGTTTTCGGTTTTCTTGAATGGTTATGGTCGCACCCACGATATCGTGTAGGCAACGGCGGTTGCGGTTAAGAAAGCAGAAAAGAAAATTCATTAAGCCGGGAAGCAAAAAAGGAGTAATGAGAATGAGGCTGCTTAATCCCTTGCACACAGAACGAAAAAATTGACGAAAGGGAGGGATGGGCAGATCCTGACCATCCATTCTTACCGTGGATAAGCCAAAAGTTGCTTTGCCCAGGCTTTTCCCACCAAAAAAACGCTCGCCGATAAAAAAATATAGAATGGGAAGGAAGCACGCCCAAATTACCATGGCCATAAGCATCTCATAAGCCTCCGGAGACAGATCAGATTGTTGAATAAAGCGTGCCATCTCTTCGGAATCCATCTGCTCCTCCTTGGGTAAAAGGGTGGCTTGTTGAAGAAGGTTTTGAAACTCTTCCTGCGTGTGAACATCCCAAAAACCCGGCATGAAGTGAGCAAGTAACTGCAGAAGCAGGATGATCAAAATAAAGTCCATTGCAAATGCAACAAGTCGTTTGATCAGCGGTGCAGGCAGGCAGTCCGAAGATCGAGAAAGATCAGTTTCCCCATCTAGGGTGCGGGTAGGTGGTTCGTTCATCATCTTGATTCGTGTAGCTGTTCGTAGGCCTGTACGGTATTGGCCATGAGCATGGCCACAGTCATCGGCCCAACCCCACCAGGTACAGGAGTAATGTAAGATGTTTTCGGGGCCACCTGATCAAAATCGACATCTCCTACCAACCGGTGACCGGATTGCTTGGAGGTATCGGCAACACGATTAATTCCCACATCGATGATTGCGGCTCCTGGCTTGACCATTTCTGCAGTGACAAAATTGGGCTTCCCAATGGCAGCAATCAGGATGTCCGCCTGACGGGTTAGAGAGGGCAGATCATGGGTGCGCGAATGGCAAAAGGTAACGGTGGCGTTGCCAGGAATGGAACGATTGAGCAGAAGCATGCCAGTGGGTTTGCCCACAATCAAGCTACGACCGAGTACGACCACTCGCTTACCGGATGTTTCAATCTTTGACCGTTTGATTAGTTCGATTATCCCAGCGGGGGTACAGGAACGAAAAGCACCGGATTGTTCCTGGCATAATTTGCCTAAATTTACGGCGTTGAAGCCATCGACATCCTTGCTTGGAGAAACACGGTTAAAGATGCGGATAGCGTCAATATGGGAAGGGAGAGGTGCCTGTACCAAGATTCCATGCACCGCATGGTCCATGTTCAAGCGATCGATTTCTGCGATCAAATCATTTTCGGAAATCTGAGGAGGGAAAACAACCAAGCGGGCATCTATGCCAATTGAATGGGCAGTTTTTTCTTTCTTTTTCACATAGGAGATGGAAGCTGGATCATCCCCAACGCGGACAAAGATTACACAGGGCTTTTGTCCGTTAAAAGAGGAAATCCGCTGCTTAAGTTCATCCAATACCTCGGTGGCAATTCGATTACCATCGATCAAGTTCATAATCCTGAATGAAGAGAAAGAGCTGAGAGGGGGGAATGACTAGTTGCTCGGACGTATGATCCGGGCACGGATAACCAGATCATCGGACCCTTCCTCGATGGATTCAAGCTTGCCCATCACATTAATTTGATTGCCCACATACTGTTGCGGATCAACGGCCTTTAGCTGGTCAACATCAATAAAGGCTAATCGTTTACCTTTTGTGTTTTCCAGTTGATAGGGGAAATCATATGCGAAACCAAATTTCCTTGGCTTGAAAACAAGGGTGCCCTCAAAATTTCTAACGATCTGGGTGGCGGGCTTATTTTTGGGTGGTTCGAGGGGCAGGGTGGTGGGGTCTGGTTTTACCTGTTGTGTTTCCAAAGGGTCCAGTTCGTCTATCTTGGTACTCTGGGAACTGGGCGGTTCAGAAGTTTGACCTGTTTGTCCGGATGAATCTTCCAAAGTTTGTGCATTCGGTTTTTCGTTCCATCGTTCCCTGCCCACCACCACGGGCTCAACCTCCGGTGCACCTGCATTAAATGCTTCCCCCAAGCTCGGTGAACCTTCCTTGGATTCTTGTCCATAAACCGAAGAAAATAAAAGCAAGGAGACCCCCATTCCCAAAAGTTTCAGATCGATGATGTGATTAAAAATTCCCATGGTTGGAATTTAGGAAATTTGCTTGGGAAAGAGCAAATCAATTTCTGCATCTTTTAATTCGCGGTAGGTTCCAAGGGGTAGTTTGCCTAATCGTACCCCTCCGATTGCCACTCTTCGCAATTTTTTCACTTTGTACCTAAACCGGTTTAAGCACCGCCGGATTTCCCTTTTCTTCCCATGACCCATAATGATTTCCAGTTTGGTTGATCCGACAGGATTTCCGGATTTCGAACGAATCTGATCAAGCTGTAAAAATTCCCCCTCATCCTCAAATCCATCAAGCATTGCCCGAAAAGCATCATTTTCCAATGGTTCGTTGATCTCCACTTGGTATTTTTTTCTAGCCTGCTGGGATGGGTGGGTCAATCGATGGGCCAGGTTCCCATCATTGGTTAGAATGACCAGTCCTTCACTGTCCACATCCAGTCTACCCGCACAAAACAACCGGGCACTTCTATGCCTGGTTTCGAGTAATTCGAAAATGAGCCGCTCTGCATAAGGATCGTCATTTGAGCAGGTAAAACCTTTTGGTTTGTTAACCAGATAAACCACTGGCTTGGTAAATTTGGACTGGATTCTTTTCTGTCCAACTTTGATCACATCCCGGTCCGGATTGATCCGTAAGCCTAATTGTGCAATCTCTCCATTCACAGAGACCTGTCCTGATCTTATTAATTCTTCACCTGCCCGGCGCGA
Source organism: Opitutia bacterium (assembly GCA_038110535.1). Taxonomy (GTDB): domain Bacteria; phylum Verrucomicrobiota; class Verrucomicrobiia; order Opitutales; family Seribacteraceae; genus Chordibacter. Next base: position 13,013 of record JAYNJW010000040.1, read on the forward strand.
GCAGATTCCAGAATCAGCAAGAAATTTTTGAAGCTTGGGAAAGGGCTTCGATTCTGTGGATGATCGGGATGTGTTCTTTGGCATGGGAAAAACTTGAGGTTGCGTATTCTACAGGAATCCATCATTTATCAAAAACAGTCAATAACAGGGATGGGAACCTGAATATTTTTTCATGAGCGAAGAAACAGTTAAAAATAGGGTTGCGGTGGTCACCGGAGCAGGTCGCGGAATCGGTCGTGGGATCGCTGAGGCACTTGCTCGGGATGGGTTGCATGTTATCTGTGTGAGCAAATCAGAGTCATCTTGCGGTGCGGCTGCAGATGCCATTCGTCAAGCTGGTGGTCAGGCAGACGCCCTTTCTGTCGATGTTTCATCCGGTGAACAAATAAGGCAAGCTTGCGAACAGTTACTGGAAAAGCACGAATGTGTCGATATTCTGGTTAACAATGCTGGTATTACCCGGGATAATTTACTTTTTCGCATGGAAGAGAATGACTGGAATGATGTACTTCATACCAACCTGACCAGTTGTTTTCACTGGATCAAGGCACTGGGAAGACCGATGACCCGAAAAAGGTGGGGCAGGATCGTGAATATTGCATCGGTGGTTGGTCTTAGCGGGAACGCAGGGCAAGCGAACTACTCTGCTGCCAAGGCTGGCATGATCGGCTTAACCAAGAGTCTCGCCAGGGAATTTGCCGCCCGCTCAGTCACAGTCAATGCCATTGCCCCTGGGTTTATTGATACTGACATGACTTCAGACCTTGATGAACGGGTCAAGGACGGTGCCCTAAGCACCATTCCCCTTAAGCGTTTTGGCCAAGTTTCTGACATCGCAGAAATGGCTGCCTATTTGTGTTCTGACAAAGCCTCCTACATCACCGGACAAGTTTTTACGGTTGACGGCGGGATGGTGATGTGAAGAAGAGATTTCGTATATTAACCTAACCAAACTTAAATATTATGTCCGACAACAACGCCGATCGCGTAAAGAAAATTATCGTCAGCCAGCTCAATGTTAGTGAAGAGCAAGTAACTCCGGAGGCCAGCTTTATTGATGACCTAGGTGCCGACTCGCTTGACCAAGTTGAATTAGTCATGGCATTGGAAGAAGAATTCGGTACTGAAATTCCTGAGGAAGAAGCTGAAAAGCTTCAGACCGTTGGTTCAGTTATCGAGTATGTTGAGAAAAACCTCTCCTAATTTTCCATATTCCATCGTTCGATTTTAGCGGACGAATTCTCTTTTTGTTTTCACCATGACCCGCGTAGTAGTTACAGGCATGGGGGTTCTTACCTCCATCGGCAATGATATCGACGGCTACTGGTCAAGTTTGAAAGCTGGCAGGTCTGGTATTACCTCGGTTACCAGTTTTGACAGCACAGATATTGCCAGCAAGGTAGCTTCGGAAATTACGGACTTTAATCCGGAAGACTTTATGGACCCCAAAGAGGCCCGCCGGAATGACCGCTACGCACAACTCGCCCTAGCTGCCACACATGGTGCCTTGAAAGATGCCAATCTCTCCCGAGAGGAGCTTGTTCCCAACCGTACCGGTGTTTTGGTCGGCTCGGGAATCGGCGGGATGGACACCATCGAAAAGCAAATGACCACCCTCATTGAACGGGGACCCCGCCGGGTTTCTCCTTTCATGATTCCTTCCCTTATTGCCAATATAGCTGGTGGTATCATTGCCATAGATTTGGGTGCCAAGGGACCGAACTTTTCTGTGGTTAGTGCTTGTGCATCCGGTTCTCATGCCATTGGGGAAGCATTTGAAATGATCAAGCGGGGTGCTGCCGATGTTATTTTTGCTGGGGGTAGTGAGGCTGCGGTCACTCGGATTGGCTTTGCCGGATTCTCTTCGATGAAAGCGATGAGTACCAATTTCAATGATGATCCCAGCCGTGCATCCCGTCCCTTTGACAAGAACCGTGATGGGTTTGTTATGGGGGAGGGAGCCGGAGTTTTAGTTCTGGAAACTCTGGAAAATGCACAAGCCCGTGGGGCCAGAATTTATGCAGAAATTATCGGATATGCGGCCACCTGTGATGCATTCCATGTTACCACGCCGGATACTTCCAGTGCGGCACTTACGGAGTGTATGAATCTAGCCTTGGATCAGGCAAAGTTGGAACGGCCTTCGGTAAACTATGTCAATGCACATGGAACTTCCACTCCTTACAATGACCGTTCGGAAACCACCGCATTGAAAAATGTTTTCGGAGATCATGCCAAGAATGGCTTGATGGTAAGTTCCACCAAATCCATGACAGGTCACTTGCTCGGTGCAGCCGGTGCAATCGAAGCTGCTGCCTGTTGTAAGGCTATTGATGATGGAGTCGTTCCTCCAACGATCAATTATGAAGAACCCGATCCAGATTGTGACCTTGATTATGTACCTAATGAAGCACGCGAAGCCGCTGTCTCAGTTGCCATGAGCAACAATTCCGGCTTTGGTGGTCACAATGCTACCCTTATTTTTCGCAAATTGATGTAGCCTTTTGAGTAAGCGTTTTTAATTCGCTTGCTCATCCTATTTCGATAAGTATTTTATATTATCTTTGGCTTTTGCACCCGTAGCTCAATTGGATAGAGCGCCTGACTACGGATCAGGAGGTTGGGAG
>JAYNJW010000041.1:0-15347 GCA_038110535.1 Opitutia bacterium
ATCTTATCACCAAAATCTAGCAATCTACCGAGTTGCTCGATCAAAAAAATACCCAGAAAACCACCAAGGAAGGAAACAAGCAACCAACCCAAAGAAAGACCTTTTCCTTCTCTGGAAAAAAAGCTGGCAAGTTTGTTTTTTGACATCCGATAGGACGCAAAATTATCCAAGCAATCCAACAAAACTGCAATCACCATATCCTGCTATGATTTACTAATCGATTCGGGTCTTGCTGAAATGATTACTGCCATTCAGGTTTGTAGCCCAAAATGACAAAGAATTTCACTTACCCGGAAATTGCCCGCATGATTGATCATGCCCTTCTCCACCCCACCCTTTCGGAAACCGAATTGATCAACGGGTGTACAATGGCAGCGGTTTATCAAACTGCCACCGTCTGTGTAAAACCATGTGATGTAAAACAGGCAGCACTGCTTTTGAGCAACTCACAGACCGGTGTATGCACGGTAATTGGCTTTCCGCATGGGGTAAACCTTACAGAGATAAAAGTTCGGGAAACCGAGCTTGCATGTGATGATGGTGCGATCGAGGTGGACATGGTCATAAATACAGGACGCGCGATCAGTGGTGACTGGGGATATATTGAGGCAGACATCCGGGCCATTTGCGAAACAGCACATTCCAAGAAAGCAAAGCTCAAAGTGATTTTTGAAAATGATTTTCTCTTGAATGGCGGGGCGGGGTTGAATTGTGAGGAACTGAAGAAAAAACTCTGCCAAATTTGTGAAAATGCTGGAGCGGACTGGGTGAAAACCTCCACCGGATTTGGCTATGCTCACCAAGCAGACGGTTCATTCGCATCTCTCGGAGCAACTGTGCAAGATGTGACGCTGATGGTCAATGCCTGCCAAAATGGAACGCAAGTAAAAGCCGCGGGTGCGGTCAGGGATCTGAGCACTTTATTGAGAATGAAGAAAATTGGTGCCACTCGGATTGGCACTTCCTCCACTCAAGCAATTTTGGACGAATGCAGAGAAATTCTTGATCTTCCCGCTGTTTCCATGAATGAAGATTCTAATCACGAAGGTTACTAAATGCACCTACAAGACATTTCTTATCTATGATCGCACCCATTAAACCGACCCGCCCTTTGAATGTACTCGGAACTCCTCTCGTGCCCTGTTGCATGGAGAACAATACCGGGTGGTATAGAAATGGATCATGCGAAACCGACCCGGGTGACCACGGCAGGCATGTCGTTTGTGCCTTGATGACCGAGGAGTTTCTCGTTTTCAGCAAACAAATGGGAAATGATTTGAGCACTCCCATGCCGCTTTATAATTTCCCTGGTTTAATGCCCGGACAATGCTGGTGCCTTTGTGCGGGTCGATGGCAAGAGGCTTTTGAGGCCGGGGTGGCACCAAAAGTTAAGCTGGAAGCCTGTGAGAAATCGGCACTGGAAATTGTTGCACTTGAAGACCTCCAGGCTCATGCAATTACTGAGTAAGCCTTCCACATCCTTTATTTGCCAACTTTCCAGAACCTGACTGTTCTCAATCGCTTATTCTCGACAAAAGTCGGCATCTAAGAGAGTGATATGTGCTAAACTGATGTCACCAATTGAAACCATACACTGGGAAAGAATACGGGATCGTGCACCTGATTCGCTTGCCGATCTATACGATGGTTTTGCTGGGGCAATGTTCTCTTTGGCCCTGGAATTATTGGGCGACCGTTGGGAGGCAGAAGAGGTGATTCAGGATGTCTTTGCCTATGTCTGGAAGAAGCCAGAGTCTTATTCCCCGGAAAAGGGGAAATTTAGCAGTTGGTTACTGGTTATTACCCGAAACCGCAGCATAGACCGAATGCGATCTCGCAAAAGAAAAGTCGTTCATGGTGAACCGATCGAGGCCTTGAACAACCGCGAGGATCATTCATCTGAGGACGGGGCGGAGCATGCGGTCCGCTCGGATGAGCGATCCAGCATAATGGAAGCCTTTGGAGAGTTACCTGAAGACCAACGCGAAGTGCTTGAGCTCGCCTACTTTAAAGGCTTGAACCACCAGGAAATATCCGAACAGTTGAAATTGTCACTGGGAACTGTTAAATCACGCATCCGCTTGGGGATGGAAAAACTAAGAAGAGCATTGGCGAATCTGAGGCCATGATCGCTGTCCTAAGGATAATTTGCATGCCTGTAAAAAAAATATCAGGACCTAGTTTGCAAAGCTTCTTTGCAACCATAGAAATTTAAACAAATAAGTTTTGGACGCCACCCGACAGAAAGCCATTGATTACCTCATGGGATCTCTCTCCGAAGACGAGAAGATTTCCTTTGAGAAACTGCTGGCCACAGATTCATCAGCACAAGAACTGGTTGCTGAAATAAGCGATGACTGGTCAAGCCTTGCACTTCTTTCGAACCCTTCTACACCCGATTCTGATCTTAGATCACGCACGCTCATGCTGGTTGAAGAACCAGTGGACCTTTCTCAATTCATTGAATCGAAAACTGTTCAAGCACTCCGCGAGAATTATTCGAAACCCAGCACACGCTACCTAGGAGGGGATGGCACGGTCGACTCGTCGGAGATTAAAGATGGTACTGAAAAAGATATTATCTTTCGAACCTATGAACACTTGCTCGGAATCCTTCCTTTGGTAAACGGCCAATCCTCTGCAGCATTTGGAGATTTTTCCGCCCTGCAAAAATTTGCCGCACAAAACTTTTCGATTAAGGAACATTTAGTACAATGGACTGGTCTGATCGTTCCGACCGAAGACCCGGTAGCACACTCCCTACAGCGTTCCCTTCTCGCTTCCCTCCCCTCGCTTGCTCATTTTTTAGACCTCGCCGGCTCTGGAAAGGCGAATTTGAGCGAAATCAGAAGAATTTTTTACCTTTGCCGGGATCAACTCAAAATTATGCGTGCATCTTTTAGAGACCTCGATCCTCAGAGACTGGAAGATGATGAACTCATTCGTTTGCACGGAACCCATCTCCTTCGCCAAAAATGGACCGGTGCCCGGCACTCGTATTTCAACTCCCAGGGTCTGGCCAGCTGCGGAAATTTCTTTGAGGGACCAATAAGCGAACGCTGTGTGGAATTTGCCGAGTACGACTCCAACCTTTACTGTCTGGCCAACCTTATCTCTTCCCGCTCCCGCAATGGTGGATTCAAACTTGAGTTAATCAAGGATGCGGTGCCCGGATGTGTTCTGGCAGTCGCTCATGCGGAAGTCACCAGCGATCTGGATGGCGAATTCGATATTCTGCCATTTTCTCCCTCCGCTGACTTACCCTCCACTCTTTCTAAAGACGCTTGCTTGTGGTCACTCCTGCAAGGATCGATGAGACGTGGGTTCCCCCATCATTCCATAGGAGAGCTTTCCGATGCTTCCTTCTTTGGCAAACAACGGGTAGAAAAAGAAACTTACCTATGGTTTGCCTGGCCTGAGATTGAGAATGCCCACTCCGGTGCCGTGGCTTCCACCGAAAATCCCGGACAATAGTGGCCTAGATCAGGCTCATTTTTGGGCTCGGAAAATCCCTGACTGGCAAACAAACCACCTTCATAGTTACTTTTCGTTAGCCTGCATGCATTGTAGGGAACATGCCGAACGAATGCTGAGGAAGAACATTGGGACAGGCCCCTTCGTGCCCAAAACCGGTAGCGCTCCAAAAGAAAATGATCCAGCGATCCAGGTTTTCCGGTTGTTAACTCCGCCCCCTGCCATTGTGCCGCTATTTTGGAACTGGCAATTTTACCCCTTTGGCCATGATAGATCAGCATTTGCTCGGGCACGGACCCTTTGCGGTGAATGCGGGCAAGGTTGTAACGAAGGCCATAGAGCAACCGGGCCCCAATAACCCCAAACAGATCAGAAGAATCGAGAGAGTAAAACCACACACCTCGGTTACCTCGGTTATCCCGAACATAGGTACGTAAATTGATTTCCCAGAAATCCTGCCAAGGCAAAAAGGAAACGGGGCGAATCCGTAGATTGGTCAAACGGAAGGCAACCACACTAAACCAGGCACGACCCTCATAAGTATCGGCAATCAAATCATCCGGCAGACTGGCCTGAATCACTTCAGGATTTTCGGCATAATGAGCCATAACCAAATCCTCCCAGCACTGGGACATGAATTGATGGAGGAAGAAAGATGTCATGCCAGCAGCTGACTGTTCCCGGGAAATTCTCAGGAAGGGGGAAAAAGTTCGTTCAGTTTATCGCGACGGTAACGGAAAATTCTTTCTAATGTTCGTCGGACAAAAAGAATGTGGGCAATGGAACCGAAAATTCCAAAAGGTACTTGGTAAATGATTTCATCTGTCATTTTCGTACCCTCGTTGGCTTCCTCCAAGCGATGGGTGTGCATCCAGAGTTTATACGGCCCCACCCGTTGCTCATCCATGAAGGAATATCCTTCGGTGACATACTTGATTTCGGTTAGCCAGGGTGTCCATCCGAGCAAAGGCACTTTCACTTCATATTCAAGCAAAAGTCCGGGGTAGGCTTTCTCTGGAGGGGCACCTTTGATACGAAAGGCAAGATCGGGAGGGGTAATCAGATTGAGGTTTTGAGGAACGGAAACGAAATTCCACAAGGTAGCTCTATCAACGGGTAATAGTTGTTCTTGAAATAGACGATGCATGATTCTTCCCTAATGCAAAAGTACAACAGGGCAACCTGCTTGACCACAGTAACTGGCTCTCATAAACTAATTTTATGAAAATTTCAGCCCTTCTCCTTTTTTTCTGCATCATTTCATGTAAGGCTTTCGGTCAGGATTTTATTTCGGATTCTGCGGCAATTAAAATTTCTTTCGGCACTTCCCCTGATCGCAAGGTTGAAGGAACCGATGTTGAAATTGGAGGAAGCCAGTGGGAATTGATGACACCATTGTACTACCATGACGGTGGAAACTGGACCTTTGGAGCTGGTCTGCGCTACCAGAATACTGACATAGATATTTCCGACCCCACTTTCCTTAAAGAGAATCATTTGCAATCTCTTGAATTGGCTCTTTTTTTGAGCAAAGACTACTCTGATTCCTTGAAAGGAATTGCTCTTTTTGTACCCGGAATGTCTGGGGATTTTGAAGCGTCCGGCAGTGATGCGATGAATTACATGGCTTTGGCCGGCGTACGTTGGCAACAAAGTGAAGCTTTCCAATGGATATTTGGTGCTTTCTACTCAACTGGATTTGACGATGATATTTTTCTGCCCGCGATTGGGTTCATGTGGGAACCATCTGATCGGGCGGATCTGGTATTTGCCGGGCCGATTGTTCGATACCGTTACAGCCTGTCTGACTCCATCGACTGGATAGCGGGTGGACAATTTGCGGGCAATCGATGGCTCACGGAAGCCGACTATGGGGGTGGTCAAGGCGTAGTGGAAAGAGAGTTTTCAATGAAGGCATACCGGTTATACACCACCTTGCAATGGAATCCTTCGGAAAAGCATGGAGTGTTTGCATCCGTGGGGGCAGAACTTGGCAGAGAAGTCCAACTAAAAGACGGGTCCGGCTTAACTCTTGCCGAGCGTGACCTCAAAAGTGCACCGACCTTTGAAGTTGGCTACCGTTATCGTTTTTAGAAATTCTTTCGCAATATCGAATCGGCGGCTTCCAATCCAGAGATTGCAGCCCCCTCGACCCGTTCCCCGCCAAACCCATCACCTGCCAGAGTCAAGCATAGCTCGGGAATATGATGATGAGATGCACCAAAAGTCACGAGTGGCTTGGCGAAGCCCCATCGATGAGAAACCCATTTGCTCACATTGGCACCAAGCAATTCCTCTGCCGGGCCTACTAACTGATGTGCCCACTCCTTGGCTGGTACATCCCAGTACCGGCATGAAAACTCTGCCGATGCGTGCAGGGTGATTGCCGGCCTTGCCGAAATGCCCTTAATCTGGTTGTCGCACAACCAATCGATGTGTTCCGCTGGATGAGCGACCGCACCCGGACATGCAAGTCTGGACGATCGGTCCAAAATCCCCAGAATAGCGAGGCACTGGGTATGCCGCATGTCATTTAGCCGAGTCATCGTATCGCTTTCCAGACCAATGTCACTGCGACTGAACAATTCCAGCATCTGCATCGGAGGCATAGTCATAACAAGATGATCCGCCTGTAGTATCCGCCCCTCGCCTGCTCTTTCCCACACTTTCCAGACCTTGTTTTTTTCAATTTTTTCGACAAAAAAATTTAGGGCGAGTGAACAGTGCAGCGAAAGGGACTTAACTGGTCCAGTCATGCCATGTTGCCCGCGGTATCTCATATCGGAGGGAATATCAGGCCTTCCAGGCACATGACCGTACCATTCAGTGACCCGTTCTTCCTGGAGCCACACTCGGTTCATTGCCTGCAGCCTGGGATCGCGGGTTGTGAAAAACTGGGCACCATGATCAATCCGGGCACCATCCATACGCCGAGTGGCCATCCGCCCCCCCACACCTCTGCCTTTTTCAACCAAAGTGACTTGATGTCCGGAGTGCACCAATGCTTGAGCACAGGAACATCCAGACATACCAGCCCCTAAAACAAGTATCTTCACGGCTTAGAAAATCTGAAATAAAGTAGTCAATCGAACACATTCATGCATATTTCTAAATTGTAATGACAGCAAGGTTTCCCTAACCATTAGGAGAAATTAGTCACTTTACCAAACTACGATGACATTGGATCTTGAGGAAAACTACCTAGAAGTGGTCAACCAACTGGCAGGTGAATTACCCACAATCCCTCTTCTGGTAAACGATATGATGGAAGTTGTATCCGATCCCGAAGCTGCAAATTTTGCGATTTGCGAATCAATATCCAGGGATCAATCCGTTTTTTCCAAAATTCTCAAAATTGCCAACTCTCTGGAGTACCGTCAGGGCAGAGAAAAAAGGATCGTGGAAGTTATGGATGCTGTGCTGACTATTGGAAGTGATAAAGTCCGACAATTATTACTGAATGTCTCGGTACTCGATACCTATACCTGCGAAAAAATAGAGACCAAATTTAAGCTGGAAGGATTATGGCTCCACAGCTGTGGGGTAGCCTTAGCTGCACAGTTGCTTGCGGAAAGATACGATTGCGAGTATTCCGATCATGCCTATGCGTGTGGTCTATTACACGACTTGGGAAAGGTAGCCAAAATAAAGTTCATGCACAGAAAATTTCTTCGCGAAGTGAAGTTTGCTCAAAATAATGCTTCTTCTGTTTGGTTTGCCGAAAAGGCACTTGGGTACATTCAGCACGATATTCTTGGCTCTATGATTGTGGAAAAGTGGGGAATCTCTCCCATTATTGAAAAAGTTAACCGATGGCATCACACCCTGAGTAAAGACTCGCGTTCAGATGTTGATGATCCAAAAGTCCATAAGCTCATCGATGTTATTATTCTAGCGAATCATATGGTTAAAGAATTGCGTTTTGGAAATAGTGGTTCTGGGCAAGTCGAGGACCTACCTAGCGGATTTTTACGCAGGAGAAAGATTGATGAGGAGGAATATCATTCCGCACTTGGAGCAGTCCGTATGCATGTGGACGCAGAGGCAGAAAAACTTTCTTTTCTTTTGTCAAATTAGCAATAAGACACCTAAAAATTGGCAAAGCCTTGGCTCGTTCGAAGCACCCTGTAGAATTACAAAATGCACTGTAAAATCCGCAGAGCAAAAGACCGGGGAAACGCTGATCATGGCTGGTTGCATGCCAATTTTTCCTTCTCCTTGGTCAACTAAACACTTAGGGTCCGAACAAAGATGGAAAATTTGGATTCTTTTAAATTCGCTAGGAATTAAGACTGAAACCTATTAGAAAAAGGCGATCTTAGCATTTGGTAATGCATCTTTTATCATATCTTTTTGATAATCTGGAAAGTTATTTTGAGAAATAAATAAACTCTCCAACTTGTTAAGACTGACAAGGGCGGATAGGTCGGAAATCTTATTATCATCGAGTCCGAGGTAAGTTAATCTAAAGAGTGATTTTAAAGGTAATAAATTTGAGATGTTGTTGTTACTAGCTGTAAGAACCTCCAAAGTTGTAAGCCCAGCAAGAGGGGACAGATCGCTAATGTTATTCGAATTAAGCCTAAGATCTGTTAGGTTGTATAATCCTTTAACATGAATCAGATTGGAATCGCCAAGATTATTATCGGAAAGACCTAAGAATTTTAAATTTCCAAGACCTGCAATTGGAGAAATATCAGTTATATCATTAGAACCAAGTTCAAGTTCTAACAATTTTGTAAGTCCTGAAAGCGATGATATGTCGTCGATATTGGTAGCACCAAGTTTTAAGCTAGACAAATTTTTTAATCCAGCAATTGAAGATAAATTAGAGACATTGTTAAAATGAAGCCAAAGTTCAGACAAGTTTGTGAGTTCAGCAAGTGGAGTTAGATCAGTGATGTTGTTATAATGAAGCCAAAGTTTAGACAAGTTTGTGAGTTCAGCAAGTGGAGTTAGGTCAGTGATGTTGTTATGCCCAAGCCAAAGCTCCGTCAAATTTGTGAGCTCGGCAAGCGGTGTTAAGTCTGAGATATTGAGGTTATCAAAAACAAGTTTCTTAGCTCCATAATCTTTCGCATTCTTAATTTGCTCAAGCACTCCCAATCCTCCGTACGGTTCAGGGTCTAATATCCACTCCTCGTACTTTTCTTCCCAAGTCTTCTCCGCATAATTAGAGTCATCAATTATTTGGTCAGGCCAAGTAATACCAGTATTAGGGAGGGCTTTCTCTAGCATCGTCTTTTCTGATAAAAGAATAGGGAGGTTCCCCTCCAAGGAGAGAAACTCCAGTTTGACTAGGTTTTCAAGTGGAGTTAGTTCGGAGATTTTATTATGAGTTAGCAGAAGGAATGTTAAGTTTGTTAAATTCTTGAGTGGAGATGGATCAGATACATTGTTTTGGTATAATCCAAGCTCCGTCAAATTTGTTAGCTCGGTAAGCGGTGATAAATCTGATATGCTGTTATTATCAAGCCGTAGCCGTTTCAAGTTTGTCAGTCCTGCAAGTGGCGAAATATCTGATATATTGTTTTCCCAGAGATTAAGGTCCGTCAATGCCACTAAATTATAAAGCGGTGACAAATCAGAGATATTGTTCAACATAAGGTCGAGGTTTTCCAACTCGGTCAACTCTGCAAGTGGCGAAAGATCAGAGATATTGTTGAAAAGAAGATTTAACTGAGTCAAATTAGTGAGACAAGAAATTGGCGACAAATCTGATATGTTACTCTCGACAAGGCTTAGGACCGTTAAATTTCGAAAACCTGCGAGTGGGGATAAGTCAGAAATGTAGCTATCATCAAGATTAAGTTCTTGAGCCTCGTTATCTCGTGATTCTTTTAGATATTCAAGAACTTCGAGGCCATTAGGGCCGAAATTTAGAGGTTTAAGAATCCACTTTGCATATTGTTTATCCCAGTCGTGAAGATAAGTCTCAAACTCTTGCCATTCATTATTCCATACCCCATAAGCATATATGGTGTCCTGTGTTTTAGAGGATATGTAAATCCACTTATTTTCTTTGTTGGAATAGCCCGATGGAAAGTGATTCATCCATATCCAACCAAGTTTAGAGACATAAGAGTCATCTTGCTTACTCCATTTGCCATCGTCGTACAAAGAAACCTCAATTTCTGTGGCTATAAATATCCAATTCTCATCCTCATGAGAATAAACCCACGGAAAATTATTAAACCACATCCATCCCTGCACTGCATAGGCTGATACTGACAGTACCAATAAACTTAACATGCAGAATAGTAATCTCATCCTATTATTAAAGTTAATTGAGGGTAGTTAGTCAAAAACTACCTCATAGGAATTTGAAAATTAGCATACAAGAGCTTGAGTTCTAGAATTTTTATATTCCAACTTGGAGTCAGGTGTTCACTGAATAGACTAATGCCTGTGAATTCACGAATCCGCAGAGCAAAAGAAAGGGGAAAAGCTGATCATGGCTGGTTGCATGCCAATTTTTCCTTCTCCTTTGCGAATTACTACGACCCTGATCACTGCGGTTTCCATTCCCTGATCGTGATGAACAACGACATCATTGAACCGGGTGGCGGGTTCCCTACTCATCCGCACAAGGACGCGGAGATCTTTACCTATGTAATTTCCGGCGAACTTGAGCACCGTGACAGCATGGGCAATGGCTCCGTCATCCGTGCGGGCGACCTACAATACATGAGTGCAGGTTCGGGGGTGACCCACAGCGAATTCAATCCATCCAAGAACAACCCTACTGAGCTCTATCAAATCTGGATGCTCCCCAATCAATCAGGAGGTGAACCGCTCTACGCGGAAAAGAAACTTTCTGATTCTGAGGGTAATGGGGAAATGAAACTGCTGTTTTCCGGAAGCGGGAAGGATGGGTCATCACCGATCAGGCAGGATGCAGAGTTTTGGCTGGGTAGAGGAGAAAGCCAAAAATCCTTCACCCTCGTACCTTCTCCTACCTTGCCCCATGCCTGGATTCAGGTGGTTGCCGGATCACTAAAAACTGGAGATCATACTCTGGACAAGGCGGACGGACTTTCGATTGAGCACATAGATCAATCGATCGAACTGACCTGCGAGCAAGACAGCGTCTTTTTTCTCTTCCGTCTTCCTCCTTCTTGATCATGCAAGATTCGCTGATTTTGGAAGAACCCGGAGAGATTACTCTTCCCGATGCTGAGCTTTTTTATTACCCGAAACTTTTTCAGGCCAAGAAAGCGGATGACCTATTGAACAAGATTAAAGATGGAATCGAGTGGACTCAAAACACTATCCGTTTTTATGGCAAGGAAAGCTTGGTCCCCCGGCTTGAAGCCTGGTACGGAGATCCTGGGAAATCCTACGCCTACTCCGGCATTCATATGGACCCCAAACCGTGGACTCGGGAACTTCTCATCATCAAACAGGAAATTGAACCGATTGCCGGGGTGACCTTTAATTCCGTGCTCATCAATTATTACCGCGACGGCAAGGACCGGGTGGCTTGGCACAGCGATGATGAAAAAGAGCTTGGTCAAAACCCGATTATCGGATCGGTCAGTCTGGGTGCGGAAAGAAAATTTAAATTGCGACACAAACAATATAAAACCAATGGTCTCAAGCATGAGTTCATACTCAGAAAGGGAAGTTTTTTACTGATGAAGGGGGTAACCCAGCACCATTGGATGCATGAAATTCCACGCACCGCCAAACCAATCGGCCCAAGAATTAATCTAACCTTCCGAATCATCAAATAAAGAATCCTTCGTTTTGTGATTGATCCAGTTTTGCATGCCCTGCGATTTATAAGAAGTGCGTAGCTTAATCATTACATTTTTCATCATCTTTACATTAAGACTCCCATTGATGGCTTTTCAGTCCATGCATGAAAAAACCCCGGTCGGGGAAATAATAATATTGGAACTTCCCGCCCGTATCGCCCTCGAAGCAAAGACTTCGGATAATTATTTTTCTGAGAATAATGGGTTATTCCGAAAATTGTTTGGGTATATTTCCAAGCACGATCTTTCGATGACCACTCCGGTGGAAGCGGACATCGATCCTGGCAAAATGCGTTTTTTTGTGGGCGAAAAGGATGCGGAAAAACCAAGACCCGACACCTCTGCAGTAACAGTACGAAATCTTGACCCCATCACGGTGGTCGCAATCGGAATCCGCGGAAATTACAACGAGGAAAATTTTCAGCAAAACAAACAAGCCCTCCTTAATTGGTTGAAGGAAAACCCTGCGTACGAGCAAGCAGGCCAAGCTTATGCAGTCTATTGGGATGGTCCTTTCGTTCCTTGGTTTTTAAAACGCTCGGAAATACACTTGCCTATCCGCCTAACCGAAAAACAATCTCCCCAAAACTAATTACGACAAGCAACCCATGAAATTGATTCCTCTAATTCTAGCATCCATTATGAGCACCCTATCTGCCGCCACTGTTTATGAACACGAACTCCTCGATATTGATGGAGAAAAAACCAGCTTATCCGCCTACAAAGGAAAAGTACTGTTGCTTGTCAATGTGGCATCCAAGTGCGGATTTACCCGCCAGTACAAAGGCCTCGAAGAGCTTCATCAATCTTACAAGGACAAAGGGTTGGTTGTCTGCGGATTTCCCTGCAATCAGTTTGGCGGACAGGAACCAGGCAGCGAAGCGGAGATCAAAGAGTTTTGTTCGCTCAAGTTTGGGGTTACCTTTCCTATGTATTCCAAAATCGAGGTCAATGGGGAGAACCGCCACCCGCTCTATGAATCGATTATCGGTGAAAACGGTCCACTCAAAGGAAATGTAAAATGGAATTTCACCAAGATTTTGATTGGTAAGGATGGCAAACCCATCGACCGGTTTGGCAGCATGACTTCTCCCTCCGACAAGAAGCTAATCAAGGCCATTGAAGAAGCACTCGCCGGTTAATTTTAAATTCTTACTCGTTAAAGATATGACAGCCCGTTGTGCCTGGCTGTTGATCTCCTGCCTCCTAGTTGGAGGATGCGTGCAAATGGAATGGCGGGGTGGAATGATTCCTCACATTGAACTCAAAGACACCAAGCCGGCACCCCTGCAAAACGACTTCCAACACAACGCGACCTGGAGGACGGGCAGTTTCAACTGGCCCCAATTCCGTGGCCCTGATCGGAACGGCCATGCACCGGATCAAGGAACCAAAATCAATTGGGGAAATGCCCCCTCGCTGGTGTGGAAAGACAGCTGTGGTGCGGGACACTCCTCCCTTATCTCTGACGGTTCCCTGCTTTATACACTTGAGCAAATCGGGGATGACGAAACTCTGACCGCACGCGATCTTAAAACTGGAAAAATAGCCTGGAAATATGCTGAGGAAACAAGATGGAACGACATGATGAGTGGCCCTGGCCCCCGCTCCACACCCACCCTGCAAAACGACCAATTAATTGTACTGTTTTCAAACGGCACCCTCGTGAATCTCGATCCCGAAAACGGTGGAAAAAGATGGAAAACCTCAACCCTACCCGATGACCACCACTTTCCGGAATGGGGAATTTCCTGCTCTCCCCTGGTTTGGAAGAATCAAATCATTCTATCCCTTGGTGGAGATTCCGGGGCGGCTCAGGCTTACGATTTAAAAACTGGAAAACTTGTCTGGCGTGGCGAACCTTCTGAACGGGGAACCTATCTCTCTCCAACCATTCTTTCCCTACTCGGTGAAGATCATCTGATTGTGGCAGTGGAGGGATTCATCCTCGGACTTGATCCTGAAACGGGAAAGACCCAGTGGAAACATCCCTGGAAGATTTTTCTTAACAATGCTCAGATTGCTCAGCCTCTTCTTTTGGCGGAGGATATTTTTCTTCTTTCCGCAGGTTATGGAAAAGGAGCGGAATGTTTACAGATCCGCAAAGATGGAGACGGGTATAAATTATCGACCGTTTGGAAATCGAAACATTTAAAAACCAAATTCTCTAATGCTATTTTACATGAAGGATCGATCTATGGATACAGCGAGAACCAACTTGTCTGCCTCGATGCGAAAACAGGAGATCTAAATTGGCGGGGTAAAAAATATGGATATGGACGCATTCTTCTCGCCGAAGATAAACTGGTTCTGCTAGGCAACACCGGTGAGCTTGCGGTGGTGCAGGCAAACCCCAACGCCTTTGAGGAAATCTATTCCGGCCAGTTGCTCAGTAATGCCCGGTGCTGGAACGGACCCGCCCTGGTCAATGGCTATCTCTTTGCCCGCAACGGGGAACAAATTGCCTGCTTCGACTGGGCGGATTAGGTTTCTATTTACGACTTTCCCCGATCTCAGGAATTTCCAACCAGTTAGTGGTGTAGCGAGGGGTACGCATTTCCCGGCGCATACTCCATGATTGATCGATTCCCTGGGCTGCCCAAAATCCACCATTGGTACCATAGCGGGCGGCAACCTCCTCCACCGCATCGACAAACCCACGGGTACGGTCGTCCCCAAATTCCTCAAACAACAAGCCCTGCCGGGAGTGGGATGATACCAGATCAAGCAGGATGACCCCGGCTTTTTTATATGAATATCCCGGACGAAAAATGGCCCGCAATAATTCCTTGGCCCGACGGATCACTCGGATGGGATCATCCGTCGGTTCATCCAGAGCCAGTGCCCGGGCATTGGAATACTGTGCCTGATCCTCCCGGAAACGGTTGGTCATCACAAACACCTGAATGCCACAGGCCAGGGAACCTTCCGCCCGCACCTTACGGATGGCACGGACTGCATAGTTGGCCACCGCTTCCTCCAACTCCACCAGTTCGGTCAGGGGTTTGCCAAAGGAACGGGAGCAGCAGGTATTTTTCCGGGCAGGTGCAATCTCTTCCATATCGAGACAGGGCGTGCCATGAAGTTCCCTCCAGGTACGCTCCAAAGTGACGCCACCTATCGACCGTACCACGGAAGGCGGAAGGTTGATAAACCCACGGGCATCCAGTGCCCCCACCCGACGAAGACGAGCCGCCAGCCGGCGGCCCACCCCCCAGACATCCTCAATGGCTATTCGGGTAAGAATATCTTCTTCCCCTGCCTCCACCTGCATACAACCGTTCCCTGTTTTCTTCGCCAGACGGTTCGCCAGCTTGGCCAGCGTCTTGGTCGGGCCCAATCCCACGGAAATTGGAATACCAGTCCATTTCCCTACCGTTTGCCTCATTCGCACAGCTACTTCAAGCGGATCAGTCAGGCCAGAAAAATTAAGGAAGGATTCATCAATCGAATAAACTTCCAGTTCCGGAGCAAACTGCCGGAGTACGGATACTACCCGGCCGGACATATCCCCATACAATTCATAGTTGGAGGAAAACACCTGCACCCCGTTACGCTCGCAAAGATAACGAACCTGGTGGTAAGGAGCCCCCATCGGTACGCCTAGTGCCTTGGCCTCATTGGATCGGGCGACGGCACATCCATCGTTATTGGAGAGAACGATGACCGGGCGGTTGCGCAAATGCGGCCGGAAGACACGCTCGCAGGAGACATAAAAATTGTTACAGTCAGCAAGAGCAATCAAAGGGAATGGATCACATTGGTAACCACTCCCCAAAGATGGGCTTCATCCTGTTCCTGAAATTGTATGGGGGGGTAGTCGGGGTTTTCGGGAACCAGCCAGGTAATACCTTTTTCCCGGCGCATTCTTTTGACCGTAAGTTCGCCATTAATCGACACCACCACCACCTTGCCATCCTCCGCCGCCAGACTCCGGTCAACCACCAGCAGGTCGCCATCATGTATTCCAGCCCCAATCATGGAATCTCCCCGGGCCCGGGCAAAAAAAGTGGCCGCAGGTTGGCGGACGAGATGGGAATTTAAATCCAGGGCACCCTCCGCATAATCATCCGCCGGGGAGGGAAATCCTGCGGATACCCCACAGGCATAGAG
>JAYNJW010000042.1:0-15066 GCA_038110535.1 Opitutia bacterium
CGGGCAGTCAAGGCTGTGCCTGATCTATGTGTGGGAACTGATTTAATGGTTGGTTTTCCTGGTGAAACCGAAGCAGATTTTGAGGAAACCTGTGCCACATTTCTTGAGGGTCCATACGCCTATTGCCATGTATTTACTTATTCGGAAAGAGATGGCACGCCGGCGGCAAAATCCACAGAGCAGGTGCCGATGGATGTGCGACGAAAAAGAAGTGCCCACTTGCGCAGGCTTTCGGCATCTAAACGGATGGATTTTCATGCCCAATATTTCGGCAGGGAAATGAGAGTGCTCTTGGAAAACCCCAAAGATGGAAGTTATTTTGCGTTTACGGATCATTACCTTAAAGTTCGGGTGAATGAAGAACACATTGGTCTGGCTAATCGTTTCGCTACCGTAAAGATTGGAGAAGCTTTTCCCGAGTACTGCAAAGCCGAGCTGATCGATTGGGAAGGCAGATAAATCCCTTTGGTCTTGCTCCAGAGCGGGGCGATCATGGATAAGAGACAGAAATTATGAAAAAAATCTTTCTTTGTGACGGACACAATTTGGCTTTTCGGGCATTTTATGGAATCCGGGAACTTTCCAGGTCGGATGGCTTTCCAACCAATATGATTCATGGCTGGGTTCGGTCCTTTTGGCGTTTGGAAGATGATTTTTCCCCGGACGAAATTTGGGTATTTTTTGACAGGGGTGGCTGCCCGCAGCGCGAAAGCATCCTGCCCGAGTATAAAGCCAACCGGGGTAGCCCCCCGGAAGGGTTTTCTGAACAGCTTGAGTATGTAAAACAACTCACCGGTGCCATGGGGTATGGATGGGGGCAAAAAGAGGGATTGGAAGCCGATGATCTTATTGCCACCAAGGTATGCGAATTAGAGGGGCAGGATAGTGAAGTTACCATCGTTTCTTCCGACAAGGATCTTGCCCAACTGGTTTCCTCCAATGTCAAACAATTACTCCCCCCACCCACCGCAAATCCACGCATTGGATGGCGCCTTCTTGACCAGGGTGCAGTCGCAGAAAAATTCGGGGTTTCTCCAGCTGCTATTCTTGATTATCTGGCAATTATTGGAGATCAGTCGGACAACATCCCCGGGCTTCCTGGAGTGGGGCCCAAGACAGCAGTTAAATGGATTCAGGAATTTGGAGATATGGAAAATTTGATCGCCAATGCCGGGCGCTTACATCCAAAGCGTTTTTGCAGTATCGTGTATGAGCGGAGAGAAGATCTCAGACGAAACCTTAGGCTAATTAAGCTGATCTCTGATGTGGATTATTCCCCAACCGCACCTAGCACAGTCAGCCTGGAAAACTTGGAGAGTATTTTTGCAGCTATGGAAATGAACAAGACATGGCAAGAAGCACAAAACAGATATTCCGCTTCATGATATTCAGAATATGCTAAGTTTGGGTAAAACAAGCTTTTCCATGTGGAGGCTCTTTGATATTACTAGGCGGGATGACCACTTTGTTAAGTTTTGGGCTACCGAAAGGTAGTTTGGAGGATGCAACACTCAAGCTCTTTGCTCGTGCGGGATTTAATATAACCAAGGGATCACGCTCCTACACTCCGAGCTGGGATGATCCGGAGATTGATGGCCGTTTTGTCCGAGCACAAGAAATGAGCCGTTATGTGGAAGACGGATTTTTTGACTGTGGATTGACTGGGCGTGATTGGGTCAAAGAAAACGGATCCGATGTCGAAGTGGTTGCAGACTTGGTCTACAGCCGGGCATCGAATCGTATTTCCCAATGGGTATTGGCGGTTCCGGAAGCATCCGAGATAAAATCAGTCAAGGATTTACAGGGTAAAAAAATAGCCACGGAACTGGTCCAAGTGACCAAGGACTTTCTTGGCTCACACGGAGTAGAGGCTGAGGTGGAATTTTCCTGGGGAGCAACCGAAGTTAAAGTGCCCGAGCTTGTCGATGCGATTGTTGATTTAACGGAGACTGGAAGCTCCTTGCGGGCGAATAAGCTTAGGATTGTCGATGTTTTGATGGAGACCAATACGGTGCTTATTGCAAACAAAGAAGCATGGGCAAATCCTGAAAAGCGGGCAAAAATAGAGAGTATCTCTTTGATGCTCGATGCCGCCCTGCAGGCAGATGGAAAGGTCGGCTTAAAGCTGAATATTGAACGGTCCAAGCTTGCGGATGCACTTAAAAAAATGCCCGCATTGCGCAACCCAACCGTTTCTTCTCTTGCAGATGAAACTTGGGTAGCGGTGGAAACCGTGATCGAAAAGAGAGTTTCGCGTGACCTGATTCCTGCTCTCAAGGCAATGGGGGCGGAGGGCATAGTGGAATATCCCTTGAATAAGGTTGTTCCCTGAAGCCTTGCGAGCTGAGTAACTTTCTTTTCTCCTTGCCGAATCAGCCGAAAACTTCATTGTGGAAGGCTCGTTCTTTTTAACTCTACAAACATAAACCCTCAACCCATCGGGTAAGGATTGGTTCGTAGTTCAATAAACTACGATTTTATACATCCTCCCGCTTGGCTAGAATAAATACAATTATACAAGCATGAGTACTGTCATGGAAGAATTGCTCGCAGAGAGCAAAATCGAACAACTCAAGGAAGGTTCCGTAATTTCTGGTACCATCATGGAAATCCGTCCCACAGAAGTGGTGATTGATTTCGGTGGCAAAGCAGAAGGAGCCATTCCCGCCCACGAATTTTTAGATCTCAGTGAACTCGAGATCGGATCGGATATCGAAGTATATCTCGAGCGACTGGAAGATCGCGATGGTAATCCCCAACTTTCCTTTGATAAGGCTGAGCAAAAGAAGAACTGGGAAAAAATCGTCAATACCTGTGAGGAGGGTTCCGTCATTACTGGACGCGTACGCTCTAAAGTTAAGGGTGGTCTTGTCGTGAATATTGGTGTCGATGCGTTTTTACCATCCTCTCAGGTAGACATTCAGGCACCGAAAAACCTGGATCAATTTGTTGGTCAGACTTTTGACTTTAAGGTGGTTAAGATTAATCGTGAGCGCAAAAACATTGTTGTTTCCCGCCGCGAATTGATTGAGGAACGTCGCCAAGACAAAAAACGCGAGATTCTTACCGGTATCAAACCGGGTGAAACCCGTCGTGGAATGGTAAAAAATATTACCGATTACGGTGCATTCATCGATTTGGACGGTCTGGACGGCTTGTTGCATATTACCGATATGAGTTGGGGCAGGATTTCTCACCCAAGCGAGATGGTCAAGACAGGGGAAGAAATCACTGTGTGTATCATCGAGGTTGACCAGAAGCGTGAACGTGTCTCTCTTGGTCTTAAACAACTTTCCTCCAATCCATGGGAAGATATTGAGGGCAAGTTTCCCATTAATGCAAAGGTGCGTGGAAAAGTGGTTAATCTTGTCCCTTATGGAGCCTTTGTTGAGCTTGAAGAAGGTGTGGAAGGACTTGTGCATGTCACCGAGATGTCATGGACCAAACGCATCACTAAGCCCGGCGAAGTTCTTAGCGTGGGAGATGAAGTGGATGCAGTGGTATTGGGCATTCAGAAAGAAGACCAAAAGATCTCTCTTGGCCTTCGCCAGCTCGATGTCAACCCATGGGATATGGCCACCCATAACTATCCTCCAGGTGCCCGGGTGCGCGGTAAGATCCGCAACCTTACATCTTACGGGGCATTTCTAGAGCTTGAAGAAGGTATTGACGGTATGGTTCATGTCTCTGATATGAGCTGGACCCGCAAGATCAATCATCCCAGCGAAATGGTCAAGAAAGGCGATGATGTGGATGCAATCGTGCTCGAAGTAGATATCGAAAACCAGAGAATTTCATTGGGTATGAAACAGCTTACCGATGATCCATGGGAAGAAATCGATCGTCTCTACCGCATGGGCGATGTGGTCACCGGTAAGGTGGCACGGGTAGCCGGCTATGGTGCATTTATTGAGCTCGATCATGATATCGATGGACTGGTCCATATTAGCCAAATAAGTGAGGAACGCATCGAAAAGGTAAAAGATCACTTAAATGAAGGGGATGAAGTGAAGGCTCGTGTTATCAAAATTGACAAGGACGAGCGCCGGATTGGTCTGAGCATCAAGGCGGCTGATTACGACGAAGATGCCCTAGCCAAAGAAGTTGCTGCATATGATGAGTCAGGTGAAGACCTCACCACTTCGCTCGGAGATTTGTTGGACGAAGCAACTGCAGATTCCAAAGAGTAGTCCCAATATCTTCTGCTAAATTTTAACAATCCCCGATTGGATTTTTCCGGTCGGGGATTGTTATTGCAATAGTGTCAGCTATCATTGTGTTAGCTGAGTATTGTAGGCTAGTGAATGAGCAATTTGAAAAATGATCCTTCCGATTGCCAAGTCGTAATAAACTAGGAAATTTGTTTGATAGGAAATGGATGATTGGTAAGTCCAGAAATGTCTTTATGAAGTAAATCTTTGAGCAGTTGGGCTTTTTCTGCCTGTTGTTTTTCCAATTTTACTTCTTCGAGGGTGCGTTGTTTTTCAAATTTTGCCATCTTGGTGCGCAGATCGCGCAGGGCCTGTTCTTGCAATTGCCTGACCCGCTCTCTGGTAATGCCAATCTGCCCACCAACTTCCTCTAATGTCAATGGATCCCGTCCGTCTAGACCAAAACGCAAACGAATGATGTCTGCTTCTCTTGGTTCCAACATGGCAAGCACTTGGTTGACATCTCCGACCAAGCTTTTGGACTGTAGGCTTTCAAGCGGATCGACTGATTGTTCATCCGGTACGATCTCACCCAAGGTCGATCCATCCTCGTCATTGATTGGAGAGTCGAGCGAAGCAGGACGCAGGCTTACATTACGAAGGTGAGAGATACGGGAAGATGGCATGCTCAATTCTTCCGCTAATTCATCATCAGTGGGCTCGCGGCCTAATTTTTCGTAAAGCTTGGCAGCACTTCTTCGAATTTGCGTAACCCGGTCAACCATATGAACGGGCAACCGTATAGTTTTGCTCTGGTTGGCCAAGGCTCGCTTGATCGATTGCTTGATCCACCATGACGCATAGGTGCTAAGTTTTCCACCCTTGGATGGATCAAACCGTTCCACTGCTTTCATTAAGCCCATATTGCCCTCATTGATAAGATCGAGCACGGATAGGCCAAGATTGGAGTATTCCTGGGCAATTTTAACTACGAGGCGCAAGTTTGCGGTAATCATGGTGTCCCGAGCCTCTTCATCGCCCTTGGCAATTTTGGAGGCCAATACAATTTCCTCCTCCACTGTGAGCAGAGGAATTTGCGATATCTGTTGCATGTAGATATCGAGAGAGCTTTGTTCAGGAGTTGGTTGCATCAGTTCTAATTAGTTCGACGACACGATTGTTCAATTTGTTCAGCCAAAGCAATAGCTTTGAGCATCCCTTTTGCTTTATTAATCGTTTCTTGAAACTCATTTTCGGGTACTGAATCTGCCACAATCCCAGCACCGGCTTGCAGATGAATTTTATCTTTGGTGAGCATGGCTGTTCTTATAGCGATACAAGAATCATGATTTCCTTCGAACCCAAAATATCCCAAAGCTCCGGCATAGGCGTTACGCTGCAACTTCTCTTGCTGGGCAATGATTTGCATTGCCCGTACTTTTGGTGCTCCACTCACGGTGCCTGCAGGAAAGGTCGCTCGCATCAGATCAAATGCATTTTTTTCAGGAGCAAGCTTGCCGATCACTTGGGAAACAATGTGCATGACATGAGAATACCGTTCGATGGTCATGTATTCCGCAGCCTGTACGCTCCCAATCTCGCAAACCCGCCCGATATCATTACGGGCAAGATCGACCAGCATTAAATGTTCTGCCTTTTCTTTTTCATCCGCGAGCAATTCTTTTTCCAATAACTTGTCTTCTTGCGGACTTTTGCCCCGCGGACGGGTACCGGCAATTGGACGAATGAGAACATCGCCATCCTGTAAACGAACATGAACTTCTGGGGATGCACCCACGATCGAAAAATGATCACTCTCCAAAAGAAACATATAAGGGGAAGGGTTGATCGCACGGATAGAACGATAAAGATGAATAGGGTCTCCACTGTAGGGAATTTCAAATCTTTGGGATAGAACAGTTTGTATAACATCTCCCGCCCGCACATATTCTTTTATCTCTTTAACGCGGTCTATAAATTCCGCTTCGGTAAAGTTTCCTAGGGGTACATTTGGTTCGCAAATTTCCTGGAGGGGTGCAGGGGATAAAGAGGATGGGCCAAGGAGGCGATTTCTTGTTTCTGAGATCTTATCACATGCAGACTGATAGGCTAGGGCAGGGTCTGCCCCCGGGGAAACATTTGCACAAATGCTAAGGCTTTGATGAGCATGGTCGAAGATCAATAAAAGATCGGTTACCATGAAGTAGAGAAGAGGAAGGCCAAGGTCATCCTTGGGCGGTATAGGCACGGTGTTTTCCACGCGGTTGGCATATTCGTAAGACAAGTATCCTACCGCCCCTCCAGAAAACCGCCCGTCTTTGAGCGGGGTAAAATATTTAAGTGCAGAAATCTCACTTTCTACCAAACCAAGGGGATCGTCTGGGGTAGGAATGGTTTGGTCAGGCTTGCCTGGTTCGGAAAGAATGGTTTGTTTGTGCCCGCAGCAAATTATTTTTCGGGGAGAAAATCCGACAAAGGAAAAGCGGCTGACCTGTTCACCTCCCACTACCGACTCGAAAAGAAATGCCGGTTTTTGATCAGATAATTTGGCATAGGCGGATAGAGGGGTCTCAGAATCTGCACTAAAGCGTGCCTGTACCGCAATCAGATCGAAGGACTTGGAAAGTTCTTTAAACTGGGCAAGAGGAGGGTCGTAGGAAAATTTTGAGTCCACAAATACTTTATATAGTTGCGATGCCTAGGCACCAAATTGTCGAATAATGAGCAAAAGTTGCATAAGTTCGATTTTTGTGTTTGCGATTATAGGACTTTCAATTTCCACATGAAAGATGTAAACCAACCATCCGCAAATGCGAGCATGTAATACAATTGTGTATACCCTATGAAAAAATCCAGCTACAGCCAAAAGCCTTATTCTGTTCATTGCGTAATCATGGGGGGTGGTCGGGGAACCCGTCTCTATCCCCTCACCAAATTGCGGTGTAAGCCTGCGGTACCCCTGGGGGGAAAATACAGATTGGTCGATATTCCAATCAGCAACTGTATCAATTCGGGGTACAATAAAATCTATCTACTTAGCCAATTCAACACGGAATCCTTACACCGGCATGTGACCGATGCCTACCGCTTTGATCGGTTTGGTCGGGGATATGTTGAAATTCTTTCGGCCGAACAGACCGAGCATGGGGACGACTGGTATCAAGGTACCGCTGATGCAGTGAGAAGAAATATCATTCATTTTCATGCCAACCCAGAAGATATTTTTGTGATTCTGTCAGGAGACCAATTGTACCGGATGGATTTTTCCAAAATGGTGGAAGAACATTTGGAGCGTGGAGCTGATGTTACCGTTGCGGCAAAACCCGTACCGGTAAGCGATGCGTCCGGGCTTGGTTTGCTTCGGGTCGGGGAAAGTTCCAAGATCGTGGATTTTGTAGAAAAGCCGACCGATCTGGAAGTAATTTCCCGCTTAGTGCCGCCTGAACTTAAGGCCAATGGAGATGAGCAGGACCGCTGTTTGGCATCGATGGGAATTTATGTTTTCAATGCTCTTGCAATGGAAGAAGCACTAAGTGGAAGTGCAACTGATTTTGGAAAGGAAATCATACCTTCCTTAGTGGGCAAGAAAGATATTCGTTGCCACATTTTTGACGATTATTGGGAGGATATTGGAACAGTCAGAGCTTTTTTCGATGCCAATTTGCAATTAACAGATGAGGTTCCCGCGTTTGATTTTTATGAGAGTGACAGACCAATTTACAACCGACCCGATGTTCTTCCAACCGCTAAGCTTGGTAAATGTTCGGTCAGGAGTAGCACCATTGCTGCGGGATGCATGGTGGGGGACTCTGCTCTTAATCGATGCGTTTTGAGTGAACGATCCATAATTGGCCAGGGTTGCAATCTTGAGAATGTGGTGATGATGGGCTCTGATTACTATGACGATCATCGCTATGATGAGATTCCCAGGTTGGGGGTGGCAGATGGCACCCGCATACAAAATGCCATCATCGACAAGAACGCTAGAATTGGAAAAAATGTTTTTCTTAGTCCCAAAGGATTGGAAGAAGGTTGGGTGGACGAAGGAGAAAATATCTATGTTCGAGATGGTATTTTGATTGTCACGAAAAATGGTGTGGTTTCCGATGGTTTGCAGATTGGTAGTGCATAAATCTTTTCTTTTGCCTTGAAGTTGTCCATTTGCTTGGTCAAATGGATGGTTTTGTATGAGCGTACCTGAAAACTTAAGATATACCGCTGATCATGAATGGATCAGTTCACTTGGGGATGAGTGCCTGATCGGAATAACTGATCACGCCCAAGACAGTTTGGGGGATGTTACTTTTGTGGAATTGCCAGAGATTGGGACTCGATTGGAAGAGAAAGCGGTATTTGGTGTGGTTGAATCCGTAAAGGCGGCATCTGATCTTTTCATGCCAATATCGGGAGAGATTATTGATGTAAATGATGCATTAAATGATTCTCCGGAAAAGGTAAACTCAGACCCCTACGGAGAAGGATGGATGATCAAGGTTCGTCCTGAGAAGACGGATGCGTTGAGTGGACTTTTGAATGCAGAATCCTACCGCAAAGAAATTGGCGATTAGAACAGATTAATTTTCACTAGAAAAACCTCTTGCGGATCGAGGTTTTTTAGCACTATTATATTAGCTTAGATGATTCGCCCTTTCCCCCCATTTACCCACTTTAGACATTTGGCGTCTTTATCTTTGTTTTATTTGGGCATTTTATTTTTTTTAGTGGGCTTGGTAAATTCTTTGAATGCCAAGAAGGTTTCTCCAAGCGTTATTGTCGCATCGCTTGAAGGGGAAGTCAGTTCTCTCAATATGGTGGACGATTTCAAAGTACAGATGGGTCCAACCAGCGTGGGCAAAAAGATTAACCCCAAAACAATTCTTACCACCGGAAAAACTGGAAAGATCGCACTGCTCTTTTCTAATGGTACACTTATTACCATAAAACCAGGCAGCCGATTTTACCTACGGACCTACAAGCAGTTAGAGGGAATTGTTGAAGGGACTTTGGATCCTGGTAAACTCGAGGAAGAACCCACGCAGTCTGAACTCTCTGCTCACTTGGATTATGGAAATTTGGTGGTTAAAGCACCCAAACTAAAGAAGGGGTCTTCAATGAAATTAACCAGTCCGCTAGGTACTGCGGGTATTCGTGGTACGATGTTTCAGTTGATGGCCGTTAGAAATTCGGTGACCGGAGATATTATGGGCGGTATCAACTTAATCTCTGGAGATATCGACTTTACTGATACTGGAGGAAATACTGTCTCCCTCCTGTCCGGTCAATCCATTCAATTGGCAACCAGTAAGCTGGGTGCTCCGGTTGCCAGTCAGACTGGTGAACTGGTGGATCTGAGCTCTACTTATGGTCCTGCCCTGACCGATGGATTTTCCCCGCCACCCTTGGAAAGTGTATTCCCTGGCTACTCTGAAGTTTCCTCTTCGGCTGAATTGGAGCAGTCTTCCGCGGAAAATTTATTTCCTACTATGGTAGTTGCAGAACCGGTCAGTGCATCAGCGAGCGATTGGGAAATGATCCATGAGTTGGCCACTGATTTATTTTTTGAAATAGAATCCGCTGAAACGGTGGCGGCCAATTTCTCATTCGAAGATTTAGCGCTTGCACCTACTGTTGATATTCCAACCCCAGAACCGGAAGCACCCGTTGCTCCAGCCGCTATAACTGGACAAACCATTGCCGGTGCCGATCTGGAATTCTTTCAAGGTGGCCATCCGGAATTACAACTTCTTGGACAAAATGGTACCTCGGATGATAACTTAGTCAGGATTTTTGATGAGGGTGCTCGTATGGAAGTGGAAATGAGGGCACCATCGGAAGGAATTACCTGGCGGAAAATTGATCCCTGGGCAAAAGCTCAGGATTTCTTGGGAAACGATATTACTTCCGGTGTACAAATTTCTGGTACTCCAACCATTCTTCTGCCCAATCATAACACGGCTGAAAACGATGCCCCAGCACTCGGAGAAAAGGTATCGTACGAGGTTTCCTACACTATCCGGGATCTTCGTGGCTTAAGTACAGTCATATTCCGACAAGTCGATGTAATTGCTACCCGTCCGAGTATCCAAGTATCAAATACTTCCCCAAGCTTCCCGTGGAATGAATTGGACTTAGATGGGGACGGTAATCCATTTGATTCATTTTATCAATGGATCAATGACCATATTTCCGTGCGTGATGTACGGGGGCAGAATATTTCATACTCTGATACCGAAGTGCCAGGGACTTTTTACCTAAGCGGAATTTATGATCTTGCTGCAATTGGTACCTATAACGATATTCGGGTCGTTGCAATAGATTGGCGGGGTCTGCGAACGCAGTCCGATCCTTTCTCATTAGAGGTCACATCTCCAGAGAATTTACCAGTCTTATCCACCAATCCCTTTTTATCTGAATTTTCTGCCTTGGATGGTCAACAGGGAGTTTTGGAATATGGAGATCCCTTGTCTGAATACACAGGATGGCTAAATTCGGGTACTGCGGTTGACTCGGGCGAGTCTTCTGTGGAAGTCACCACCAAAGTTTTTGGAAATGACGCTTTGGCTCCCGTCGATTTAGCAAATATTTGGCCAGAAAATGGTATGGACTATACAATCGTGTTTGAGGTAGTTGACCCAAGGTGGGTAGCAGGTGGATCTGATCCCTTGATGAAAAACCAATTAACTGTTTCAGAGACCCATTCAATCCGGGTTGTGGCAACACCTCCAAAGCTTGAAATAGTTTTTCATAACCCAAGAGAGGGACTAGGGGTGTCAGAGAACTTTGAGGAAATTTCTTACTTGGTTCGTTCTAAGGAAAATATTTCTGAATATCCAGATGATGGTGAATTTTTGGTTATTGCAGATCCTGGGGAAACCAATCGAGAAGATCGCAAACTTTATTATAAGGCCACAGCTTACAATGGATTTGGTAACGATATCACTACCCTTGTGACAGTTGAGAATATGGATCAAGTGGATGATACAATCCTTAACGAAGCCACAAGCATTGCAATTTCTGTGGATGATAAAACGGTTCGTAACTTAAGCCAAGGAGCAGTTACCACTCTTTCCCCTGTAGTGAAAATTGTGGATGTGATTGCTCCGAAACTTAGTTTCCCCTCGGATCAACCCAATCCATTTGTAGTTGCTGGAATCATGCCTGAAATAACTCTTCTTAGTGGATCATTAAGGGATCAGGTTTCAGGGAATTCCCGAGAAGATTATTACTTTAATGATCCTGGTATAGAGATAATTGACAATTACTACACCGAGGAAGAGTTGTTTACATTCAACGAGATCGATGACACGAAAGCTTATGTTTTCAAATACACTAACTTAAGCAATGTATCTGATTCCTCGGTAGACAAAACCTTTGATCCTGTTTTTGAGTATGCGGAAAGCCGGCTTCAAACCGATTTGGATATGGCGAAAATGGGAGATTACACTCTGAGTTATTCTCTATCTGATCCATCCGGTAATTCTGTCTCTCTTACTCGTTCGATCCAAGTTGAGGATAAGACTGCCCCCGTCGTTAAACTTTATGGCCAACAAACCATGTATGTGGACCTTCAATCCATCTTTGATGGCGAAAGCAGATTTTATGATCCTGGGGCGTATGCAATTGAAGACCTTTACCAGGAAGGCAAAGGCTTTTTTGACTGGGATACTGTGGATGATGAACTGGCCTGGAAATTTGAAATTCAATTATGTAACGACTTGCAGGCCGACACTTATGACGATGCAGTAGAAGTGTCCAAGGATTTTATTGCAGACTTTATTACTGAGTTAGCCGATGACCCGCCCTCTCAGGTTTTACGATATAAATTTCACTACATATTGATCGATCGGGCGGGAAATGAGGGTAGATCTACCCGCATAATAGAGCTCCGAGGATCTCCCAATTTATACCCAACTATCTTTTTCCTTCTTTCCCATAGTGATGCTCTCGATGGTATTCCTGCAAACGAATACATTGATAAATCAATAAATACCGCCACTTTACCCACCTTGACATGGGACATTGAGGTAGGGGAAGAGCAATACACATACGCACCGACCGCCCGTGTATTCACAGATTTAGGTGGTGGGCAACAAGAGAATTTAGACGAAGTTTACAGCATCTCTAAACACTTACTAGACGCCACCGGATCGAGTAATGATGATCAAACTATTTTGCCAGAGCAGGATTTATCCGACTTTTTCTCTTCGGTAAACTACTGGAATAATAATGGTGCTCTATATTTTGTCGAAGGAACAGTAGGTTCGTACTCCAAATATCCGGATTCAGAGAGCACTAATTGGCGAAGAGTGGTTCTAAGATATTCTGCTACCAACAGCCTTGGCAACAAATCGGTTCGGGATATTGAAGTTCGATTAATGGATACCACCGCTCCTGTGATCACCAAGAATACCTTTAGCGAAGGAACTTTGGAGGTGGGAGATCCATTTGATGATCCCGGTGTAAATATTTCTGATTCGGCAGGTTCAGTTATTCTTTCAGATACCACAATCGATCTACCCCATCCTCAGGGCGGTGATGATAATTCCACCTTCATAGAATTATCAAACCGTGGTTTCTGGGAAGCAGGAGATTTTACGATTACTTACACTGCAGAGGATGAATTTGGCAACCAAGCGGATACCCAAATTTTAAACCTTAATGTGCAGGATAGTACGGATCCGCATGTTGCAGTTGTCACCCATGATGTTCTCAACAAATATAATTCAAATAGTGGAATAGCTACTTCGGATCTTTCCTACCAAAATGCGAATAATCCCTTGGTATCTCCGAATTCAATATTTGAAAACGATACCACTCTATCCAGCAAACTTCAAAATTTGTCGGTCCACTATGACAATTTTACCTTTTCCAGTGAAGATCCATTCGTAATGGAAGATGATCCGAAAAATTTTATCTTGAAAGCATCCGAATTACACTCTGATTTTCTCCAAGCTTTAAGGAATGATCCCCAAAGTTTGGTTAATTCGACTAGTGATCCAAGCAGTTATATTCAAGTAGCTGATATATTTGGTCGGACTTTTTCGTGGTACAGTCCAATCACTATTGTTTTTAACGACAGCACAACTCTGCAAGATCCTGGGTTTTTGATTTATGAACCTTCCAACTCAGGTGTCACGATTAACGCCAATATTGATCCAGAATTTTACGGGGAGGAGCAAAATCAGACCAAGAATATTACCATCAGTATCACGGTAACTCAAAATAATACAAGTGCTCGGCAAACGATCATTAATACTGCCAGAACTTACACTTTTCTGGATGACATTAAGCCCTTGATATCTATTTCCCCCTACACCGATTCCAATTCCACATTTATTGTGGTGGAAGCAGGTGCAACTTATGACGATTCACAAACATCGGGCGATTCTTATCGCATGTTAAGAGATGGTGTTCTTGATGAGGTCGGAGAATTGCTAAGCGTTCGGGCGGACGACGTGGCAGATGGTTCAATCACATCTTCAATTGTTCGTACAATTAGCGACTTGAATGATTCCTTAACAGGTTCTGTGGTAACTTCCTATCCCCATGTGAATCATATCTACAAAATCGAGTACAATGTTCAGGATAGTGAGGGGAATGCTGCGGATTCAGTTTTTCGTTATCTTGTCATCAAGGATACAATCGCCCCACTTATTTATCCCCAAGCTGATGCTAATGCCTCTGATAATTTTGAAGTCGATTACCTTAGCACATCACCCAATGTTAATTCAACTTCTGCTATTGAAGATCATTTGTTATCGGGATTAGTCGCTTCTGACTACGGAGCACTAGGAGCAGGTGTATCCGATACGATTGATGGGAATTTGGATACGATAGCAAATCGCAATAAGTGGACCGTGGAAATTACCAAACCAATTACAGATAGTGATCCTGTAAGAGGATTTGATGAGGGTAGGGTGTATCCATTTGCCAAAGATGATAATGGATATGTTGTTACCATAACGGTTACAGACGAGTTTGGAAACACATCACCTTCGCGTACCAGAAGTTTAAAAATAGGAGATTATCAAAAGCCAGTGATTGGCTTAATCGGAGACTCCATCATTCATGACTTCCTACGATACTCGACCAATTCTGCCCTTGGTTCAGAAACCGAAGAAATATCTGGTCAGGATTTCAATGCTACTGGATTTGGGGGTGGAATGCATAGAATTATGCTGGATAACTATACTTTTGTAGATCCGGGTGCGTACGCTCATGATTATAATTCCTACTTTAGTACTGTTTTGGGATACAAAGATTTACAAGGGGACGACGGTTACGGGGAAACTTATGCCATGCGTAGGGTGCAAGATC
Organism: Opitutia bacterium; assembly: GCA_038110535.1. Lineage (GTDB taxonomy): Bacteria > Verrucomicrobiota > Verrucomicrobiia > Opitutales > Seribacteraceae > Chordibacter. Next base: position 14,469 of record JAYNJW010000042.1, read on the forward strand.
GTGCGGAGATGGAAGCATGTGCTGACATCGGAGTTATCTATGTTTACAGTGCGTTAAATAATGACTTATTGAGCGATCCTTTTGTGCACTACCAAAGTTTAATGCAGGATAATATTTACGGTTCAGATACAAATGTAACCATAACCCCATCTGAAAATGTTAGAGTACCGGATGTGGAGGGAAATAATTACACCTTTGCCGAGGAAAATAAAACGGATGGTTTAAACATGGATGTGGTTAGGTTGACAAACGAATATCGCGTAAGAGATGGTTGGGGGAATAAAGCAGATATTGTCGAAAGAACCATTTATATATACGAGAGCCGCCAATTCCCCGGATTTGCTTTTTACGCGACTCCATTAACCGATGGAGACGGACTACCCTTTGAGCACCTTTACGATGATGGTACCCCCAATCGTGCGTATTTAAATGATACGCGCAAAGATACCGATGGTGATGGTGTGAGTGATTTTTGGGAGAAAGCATTTGGTTCTAATCCCACGGACAGCACAAGTGTTCCTACGGAGGATCTTTCGGATCCTACCATTTACAATACGATTGATTTCAATACTTCGAACGCACAATAAAAGTATCTTTT
>JAYNJW010000043.1:0-14248 GCA_038110535.1 Opitutia bacterium
TATACACCCCAAAGAACCGGGAGCTCGTGGTGGAGTCCTCCCGGCTCGTCGCCAGTCGCTTAATCGAGCGATTGGAACAAGAGGAGGAAGGCGGTGCCCCCCGCCTCTCCTTCGACGAGTTACACAAGTTGATCGAGAAAGCACTGGTGGAAAACGATGCCTACGATGTGGCCAAAAGTCTGGTTTTTTCCCGTTCCAACCAAGGCTCAGGCAACGGGCAATTTGGAACCTCGGCTCCGGTGGACAGTTCTCAAATACGTCTGATCAGACGAAGCGGTCAGGTAGTTCCCTGGAATTCCTCAAAGATTGAGGTGGCTATCCGCAAGGCCTTTCTTTCCCTTCGTCTCGATTCGGAACCGGCCGTTCAGGTATCTGATGAGGTGACCCGGCGGGCAGTCGCAACCGGGCAGGCATTCATCAATATTGAGGATGTTCAGGATATCGTGCAGGAAGAATTAATGAAGCATGGCTTCTTTAAAGTGGCCGAGTCTTACATTCTGTACCGTGCTCGCAGACGGGTCGAGCGGGAGAATCATGTGGATCATCATGAAGTCCGTCAGGACTCCATGATTGTGGTCAAGAAAAAGGACGGAACTACCTTTTTCTGGGATGGACTGGACCTGAAGAAAAGAATTACCTTTGCCAGCATAGGATTAGATTTATGCCTTAACCCTGAACAAATTGAGGAAAGTCTGCGCCGTTCTGTCTTTTCTGAAATTACCGAAGTCGACTTGCGTAAGACCATCATCCTTAACGCAAAGACTCTGATCGAAAGAGATGCAGATTTTGCTAAATTTGCTGCCCGTATTCTTCTTACTTACATCTACGAGGAAGTTCTGGGCTGGGATGTTGCCCAGCACAGTATTGAAGAAATCCGAACCTTTCATGCCAAGGAGTTTAAGGCCTATTTAAAACGGGGTGTGGAAATCAAGAGATTGGACAAGAAGATGCTCAAGCTCGACATTGATCGGCTGTGCCAGTCGATCGATCCGTCCGCCGATTTGGACTTTGATTATCTGGGCATACAAACCCTCTACGACCGCTACCTGGTCATCGACAAAACCGGGGAATCTCCCCGTCGATTGGAAACCCCACAGTTTTTTTGGATGCGTGTGGCTATGGGAGTTTTTGCCCATGAGGATAATCCGGAAGAGCAAATTATCTCCTTGTACAACCTTTACAAAAGCCGGCGCTTTTGTTCCTCTACACCAACCCTTTTCAATGCGGGTACTCCACACTCGCAGTTGTCATCCTGCTACCTCTACAAAGTGGATGATACCATTGAATCGATCATGTACCGGGGAATTGCAGAGAATGCATTCCTTTCCAAATGGGCAGGTGGATTAGGCGGCAGTTGGACGGCTGTGCGGGGCACGGGCAGTCATATTGCAGGAACCAACGGAGAGAGCCAGGGAGTTATTCCATTTCTCAAAATGCACAATGACCAGCTCTGTGCGGTAAACCAAGGAGGCAAGAGGAAGGGCTCTGGGTGTGCTTATCTTGAAACCTGGCACTGTGACATTCTGGAATTTCTGGAATTACGCAAGAATACCGGAGATGATCGTCGCCGCACCCATGACATGAATACGGCAAACTGGATCCCTGATCTGTTCATGAAGCGGATGGAAGCCCGCGAGAACTGGACTCTTTTCCGCAGCAATGAAGTGGCAGATCTCCATGACCTCTATGGGAAAGCCTTTGAGGAAAAATATGCCGAGTACGAGTCCAAGGTAGAGCAGGGAGAAATCTGGGGTCACAGCATGCCGGCAATCGACCTTTGGAAATCGATGCTGAAGATGCTCTTTGAAACCGGTCATCCATGGATCACTTTCAAGGACACCTGCAATATTCGCAGTCCTCAGGACCATGCCGGGGTCATACACAGTTCCAATCTCTGCACTGAGATCACCCTCAATACAGGTGCCGATGAAACAGCGGTGTGCAACCTTGGCTCGGTGGTTCTCGATTCGCATCTCACCCCAGACGGGGAGATTGATCATGAGAAATTGCGTGACACGATCCGTATTGCCATCCGGGCCTTGGACAATGTGATCGATGTGAATTTTTATCCCACTCAGGCGGCCAAGACATCGAACAGTCGTCATCGGCCGATCGGGTTGGGGGTAATGGGCTTACAAAATGCACTTTTCATCAAGGATGTGTCTTTTACTTCAGAAGAAGCAGTCGAGTTCAATGATGAATTCATGGAAGCCATCTGCTACTATGCCTATGAGGCATCGAGTGATCTGGCCAATGAGCGTGGTACTTATTCCTCCTACCGTGGTTCCAAATGGGACCGGGGTATTCTTCCTCAGGATACCATCCAGATGCTCGAAGAAGAGCGGGGCGAAAAAGTGGAAGTTCCCAAGGGTTCAAAAATGGACTGGTCGGTAGTCCGTAAAAAAATTGCCAAGCATGGCATGCGCAACAGTAATGTAATCGCGATTGCACCCACTGCGACCATTTCCAACATCATGGGGTCTTCTCCCTGTATTGAGCCGACCTACAAAAATATGTTTGTTAAGAGCAATCTCTCCGGAGATTTCATGGTGCTCAACCGTTTCTTGGTAAATGATTTAAAGAAGGAAGGCCTGTGGAATAAAGAAATGTCTGATCAATTAAAGTATTTTGACGGTGAACTCGGTCCCATTGAAGGCATTCCCCAGCACATCAAGGAAAAATACCTTACCGCCTTCGATGTGTCTTTTGAGTATGTCCTCTCTGCGGCGGCCCGCAGGCAGAAGTGGATTGACCAGTCCCAATCAGTCAACTTATTCCTCGGTGCCCCGGATTTGAAAAGTCTTTCGCACATGTATCGTGCAGCTTGGAGAAAAGGGCTAAAAACCACTTATTATCTGCGCACCCTTGGTGCATCAAATATTGAAAAAGCAACCGTTGACCTGAAAAAAGCGAAGCCATTGGCAGATGCTCCATCGGATGAGCCTTCCCCCAAAAAAGAATATACCGATGCAGAAAAGAAAGCCTGCAGTATTCAAGCTATGCTCAATGGGGAAGAGTGCGAGGCTTGCCAATAGTTTCTCTTTTTGTATCTGTTCCCGGTGATTCTTGAGTGATCGCGGAACTTTTGAGGGTTGCTCTAGGTAATGAATTGCATTCCGTACTGAGATTACCACAAGGACTATTGCAGCCATGGATGTAGCGGAACGATTGGAAAAACACCTAGGGGAAGAACCTATGTATGGACCGGATGTGTTCGTGGCACCAACCGCGGTAGTTCTTGGGGATGTGCAAATGGATGAGGGGGCAAGCCTGTGGTACGGCGGAGTTTTGCGAGGGGATATCAATTCCATCAAGATTGGAAAAGGTTCCAACCTGCAGGATGGTGTAATCGGGCATCTTGCTGATGATCATCCCTTGGTGGTGGGCAAATATGTCACCGTTGGTCACGGGGCGGTCATTCATGCCTGTGAGATTGGGGATGAATGTTTAATCGGGATGAATTCCACCATTTTGGATGGAGCAAAAATTGGCCCGCAAACGGTCGTGGCAGCGGGTAGTTTGGTGCCCAAGGGGATGAAGGTTCCTGCTGGTAGTCTGGTCGTGGGTGTGCCTGCTCTGATCAAACGAAAACTTTCCGAGGAAGAGAGAAAACAAATCCGGAAATGGGCAGAAAAATATTTGGCAGTGGCCAAAGCCCACCGCGAAAAACTGGGCAAAATGAGACCCGGACCACCCGCCTGATTTTCCTACTCCTTGGGCACGGCATCCTCCATGCCATAACGAGCAAAAAAGTCTTCCACTATGGAGGGAAGAGAAGGCTGGGGAGAACTACCGGAAACAGCTTCGGCACAGCAGGAAACATAGGAACGGATCGCTGGTTCTTTTGCCTGCCGTTTTTCCATCTCCAGCAAATGGAGCAGGGTGGTCCTGGCGTCTTCCCAATCCATTGGATCATAACAGTGATCGAGCATGGTTTCATGCCATGCTTTCTGCTCGGCTGGGCAAAGTTTGGAAATGGTGTTCATCCTATACATCATTACATGGAATCATTCCAATATACGGCAATGGAAATTCCTACTTTTTTTTTATTTCTCTTGGATTGTTCGCTGAGGTTTGTCAAAAGATACAATTACAAATTGTACCAAAAACATGTCTCACTCCCAAGATTCATCTGCTCCCACCAAGGATAATCCTTATCAGTCCAAGTTGTTGATAAATCGCTTACTCAATGGAGGGTCGGACAAGGAAACCCGTCACTTTGAGATTTCTTTACAAGGTAGTGGGCTTGGTTATGAACCGGGCGATTCCCTCGGGGTTATTCCCCAAAACAATCCACAAGTGGTGGATGATTTACTAGTTGCTACCCGGCTCTCTGGCGACCAGCAAGTTCAGTTAGGTGATGAAATCCTTTCCCTAAGAAATGCTCTTACCAACCGTCTGGCCTGTACTGTGCTGAGCAAGATTCAAATCAAAAAATTTAATGAGATCGCAAAGGAATCAAAGCTTGAAGATTTGCTCCAACCAGCAAGCCGAGATGCCTTTGCTGATTATCTTTGGGGCAGAGAATTGATCGATCTGTTCTTGGAGTTTCCCCAGCAGGGAATCAGTGCCGATGATTTGGTCGGATTATTGAGGCCGATGCCACCCCGCTTATATTCGATCGCATCGAGCATAAAAGCCCATACGGAGGAAGTGCACCTCACGGTTGCGATTGTTCGCTATGATTCTTATGGACGAAAAAGAGAAGGGGTTTGTTCGTCTTACCTGGCGGATCGGGTGGGGGATACAATTCCCTGTTATTTTCACCCCAATAAAAATTTTAAGCTTCCCGATGATCCCAACTCTCCCATCATTATGGTAGGTCCAGGCACGGGCATTGCTCCCTTCCGGGCTTTTATTGAAGAACGACAAGCAATTGGTGCAGGTGGTAAAAACTGGCTTTTCTTTGGAGATCGTTCATCCAAAACTGACTACCTCTATGGGGAGGAGTGGGAACAGTACCACAAGGATGGATTGCTGACCGATCTCGACCTTGCCTGGTCGCGGGACCAAGCAGAAAAAGAATATGTGCAGCACAAGATGCTGGCCAAAGGAAAAGATCTTTTTTCCTGGCTACAGGACGGTGCCTATTTTTATGTCTGTGGGGATGCTTCCCGGATGGCAAAGGATGTGGACACCGCCCTGCGTCAGATCGCCCAATCCGCAGGTGCAATGTCCGAAGAGGATGCTAATGGTTGGGTTAAAACCCTGCAAAAAGAGAAGCGCTACCTCAAGGATGTGTACTAGCCCAAACTTGGGCTTTGAATGTAGAATCTTTCTGCGTCTAAATGCAGAAAAAATAACCCTAAAGCTTGAAGTGAATAAGGTACTTATCTCCAAGTTCAGCTTCGGGGAGTAATTCATCCAGTTTCCAGACTTTTGCCGGGGTCAGGCCAGAGGATTTCAATTCCTCGGTATAATCGCCTCCTTTTAGGTAGAGGATACCATTGGCCGGAGAGTTTTTTGCCCCTTTCGCAACCTTGTCCCGAACCCATCCAAAAAAGACCGGCAGGGCCGTGACCGCTCGTCCGAGGACGAAATCAAAAGTTTTTTTCTTGGGCAATTCTTCCACTCTTCCGCGGCGTACCTCGACATTGCGAAGTTCAAGCCGCTTGGCGATATCTTCCACAACCATGGTTTTCTTGGCGATGGAATCGATCAGGGTAAACTGTGCCTGCGGATAGCAAATGGCCATAGGTATACCAGGCAGTCCTCCTCCGGTGCCTACATCGAGCAGCCTAGCCTTGGGCATCAGGCGCAAAAACTTTGTGATCGTCAGGCAATGGGCCAGGTGTTTGGTCTCCAGTCTGTCCATATCTTTGCGAGATACCAAATTGATCTTGGTATTCCACTCCCGAAGAAAATCAGTGTATTCTTGGAGCTTGGCCCACTGGGAATCGGGAATGTCGGGGAACCAGGCTTGCAAAACGGGCCATGGGTCCTGACATTCTTTCATCAACAAAAATTGTTTTCTGTAAGGATTGGCTCTTTAATCATTCAATCTCAACCACGGGCAATCCCTTAACTAGATCGTCCATGGCTTTTGCCTGAGTGAGGAATTCCTCCAGTTTGTGGAGAGGAAGGGCACAGGGACCATCACATTTGGCAACGGAGGGATCGGGATGAGACTCCAAAAATAATCCGCCTATTCCCTGGCTCATGCCTGCGAGCATGAGTTCAAAAACGGACTGTCGGCGCCCGCCAGCGGAGTCGCTCCTGCCTCCGGGGATCTGAAGGGAATGGGTGACATCAAAAACAACCGGGCATCCAGTCTTTTTCATGATTCCAAAATTCAGAGGATCGACCACCAGGTTGTTATATCCAAAGGATGATCCCCGTTCACAAAGCAGGATCTGTTCATTGCCCGCTTCCGCAAATTTTCGAATGATATGTCCCATCTCATGAGCAGCGAGAAACTGAGCTTTTTTGACATTTACCGGCTTGCCTGTTTCTGCCAAGGCCACCACTAAGTCGGTTTGGCGGCAAAGAAATGCGGGTAACTGGAGGATATCAATGACCTCAGCGGCAGGCTTTGCCTGATAGGGCTCATGAATATCAGAGATAATCGGAACGCCCAAAGTTTCCTTAATCTCGGCAAGAATCTCACAGCCCTTTTCGAGGCCTGGACCTCGGAAGGAGGAGACGGAGGACCGGTTGGCCTTGTCAAACGAGGCTTTAAACACATAGGGAATACCAAGCTTCTCCGTGACATGCTTATAAGTGCTTGCCATGTCCAGAGCCAGTTCGCGGGACTCAAGAACATTCATTCCCCCGAAAAGGGTGAAGGGTAGATCGTTGGATATGGACACTCCTCCAACGGTTATGGTTTTTTGGTTACTCATGAAAAGGCAATTTCCGGGGGTGTTCCATGTTCGGCAGTCACCACGATGCCAATTCCTCCCCGGGCATTAAAATCAACTTCGACTCTGCACCACTTGGGATTCAGGGCCTCCACCAGATCGGTGAGTAATAAATTGGCAAAGTGCTCATGAAAAACTCCCTCATCCCGGTAAGTCCATAGGTACAGCTTGAGAGATTTGGATTCCACAATTTTCTGATCGGGTGCATAGCGGATCAAAATATTGGCAAAATCCGGTTGACCGGTTTTCGGGCAAAGGCAAGTAAACTCGCTGGTTTGCAACTCCACCAGATAGTCACGCTCAGGGTTTCGATTGGGAAATGTTTCCAGGGACCGCGTTGGCTGGGTGCCTCCTTTCCCAAGCTCTGTCAGGTTGGTGTGTTCTGGGTTTTCTGCATTCATGAAAAAAGGATCATCATTTCAATATCTTGATCCGGGAGCAAGGCAAAGTCAGGCAATATTTTGGTCGTGGACTGACCAAGAAGTGACCCACTCGGGGTTTTGGTAGGCATCGGCTAATTGGGAAAGGAAAAGATCCCGCTCAACCACCCGGGCCCCCAGAGACTGGAGAAATGGGTTGGGTACCTGACAATCGATAAACTGAAATTTATTGGCTCTGGCAATATTCACCAATTTGGCCATGCATACCTTGGAAGCCTCCGGGACCAAATGAAACATCGATTCCCCAAAAAATGCCCGGCCGATGCACAGTCCATAAAGTCCACCTACTAGTTTGCCATCTAGGTAGGCCTCAATCGAATGGGCAATTCCCTGATGGTGGAGCAAGCTGTAATCAATCACCATGTCTGGCTCTATCCAACTGCTCTCCTGCCGGGGTCTTTTGATCCTAGCACATGCCCGCATAACTTCGGTAAAAGCATGATCAATTTTGATCTCAAATAATTTTCTTTTTATTGCCCGGGCCAAGCTGCGGGAAATTTTGAACTCTTTTGGATAAAGCAACATTCTGGGATTGGGTGAGTACCAACACCATAGATGGGGAGGTTGGTCCATTTTCATCCATGGGAAAATGCCCTGTCGATAAGCCGCAATCAACCGGGAAGTACCCAGTTGTCTACTGACCGCCAAAAGTCCATGATCGTCAGCATACTTCGGATCGGGAAAATCTACCGGATTTTCGTCGTCCAGGAAGACCAGTCCCATCACAGAAAAAGTACCAAAGTTTTAAGATATTCCACTTATTTTGAGCAGACAAATTTCGGGTCGGCAATTCAATCGCATGCCATAAAGGTTTCCCACCCCACGGGTAATGTGAATGATCCTTCCTTTCCAGTTAAAGGTTCCATCAATCATAGATTTGTCCTTTACCGGAGCAAAGGGGGCATGATTTTCTAGTGGTACTTTAAATTGTCCACCGTGGGTATGACCAGCGAGCATCATGTCCCAACGGTATTCGATCAAAGCCTCTTTCGCATCGGGGTTGTGATTGAGCAGGAAGACTGGTCTGTCTGGACTTTTTTCCGGGGCTGATAATCGGTCCAGGCAACTATGTGGCCGGCATTCTTTTGACCAAAAATCACCTAGCCCAACGAGGTCAATATTTTGTCCTTTCAGATAGATTTCCCTTCGCTCATTTTCCAGGACTGAGATTTTTGCAGATTGCAAAAGGCTTTTTACCTGTTGGTTGGTGGAAAACCCTCCATGTTTGCTTGCCCAACTTCCCCCATCATGGTTGCCGAGACAGGCAAAGGTTGGTACTTTGGCGGCAAAGAATCCCAAGAGTTTCTGGAACTTGATTAATTCCGCAGCATCCGGTTTGTCGGTAATAAAATCGCCGGTGATAAAACAGACATCCGGAGCCTGATCCAACCCAGTCTTCAGAGCTTTTTCGATATAGGACAACGAGACTGCCCGGGAGAGATGAAGGTCAGATATATGCAGTAAGCGAAGCTTGGTCTTAGGGTGCAACCTCTTGAGCATGATTTCTTTTTCGGACACCTCTAGCCATTGTGCTTCAAAGGAAAGATACCCCACAGATGCCAGTAGGCCAGTTCCTGCGAGCAGGGTGGATTTTAACCAGTCCCTGCGGGTAAATTCTTGATATCTTTTAGCCCGTTTCTTTTCAAGCTCCCGATGAAAATCCGGAGTGTCTTGGCTCATGATTTTTGAGGGATTCCGCCTTCCCCGTCCCAATGCTCAATCTTTTCCACCAGTTCAGTAATCGCACAATTTTCTTCGCTACCACTCCGTAAATCTTTCACCTTCACCATTGCTTGATTAACCTCGTCTTCTCCGAGAATAATGGCATAGCGAGCACCTGATTTTCCCGCATCCTTAAATTGTTTACCAAACCCTGCTGCCTTGAGGGAATAACTGGTGGAGTGTCCGGCCTTGCGCAACCGGCTGGATAATCGTAGTCCCAACTCCCTTTCGTTTTCTAAAAACAACAGAAAAAGATCGGGAGCTATAATATAGCGGGGTAGGAGATTGTTTGTTTTCAGGCAGTCACTAAGGGTCATATCTCCGATAGCAAATCCGGCAGCGGGCAGGTCGCAATTGCCGGATAATTTTTGGATCAAATGATCATACCTTCCTCCACCGGCCAGAGCTCTTCCCTGACCCGATGCTTCGAAGGCTTCGTAAACAAACCCCGTGTAATAGGCAAGGCCTCGCACGATCGAGAGATCGACTTTGATCATGGGATCGCATCCATGGGCAGACAGTCGATCCATCAGGTTTCTCCATTGTTCCGCTCTTTCCTTACCTTGTTTTCCACAATCTTCCAACCGGACACCTATATCTTCGAGGCTGTTCAGTGCCTTGATTTGCTGGATTTTTTCAAAAAGCTCTATTCCCCGGTTGGGGATGGCCGATTCAAGGGATTCGATCGTTTGCTCAGGTTTTCGTCTCTCGCTCTTATCAATTGCATCGAGGGTGGCGGGTCGGACAGATTCGGATATTCCGAGTTGATCGAGCAACAAAACCCAGGTCACCCGGTCGCTCAAACGAAGGATGACATCCTTACTGCCCAAACCAAAAGTTTCAAAAATAGAACAGAGCAGAGCGATCAATTCGGCATCCGCATCGATACCTGGTTCGCCGATCAAGTCCGCATTGAACTGATAGAACGATCGGCCTCTTCCTTTTTGGGGCCGCTCGTAGCGAAAATGTTCACCGATATTAAACCACTTGACTGGTTTGGGCAGGGAGTTTGCCCGGGCGGCCACCATTCTTGCGAGGGTGGGGGTAAGCTCAGGTCGGAGGGCAACTTTTCTTCCCCCCTTGTCCTCGAAGTGAAACAACTGGTTGGCGATTTCCTCCCCTGATTTTTCCAGATACAAGTCCAGGGGTTCAAGCACAGGAACATCATATTCCTGAAAATCAAAAGCTCTGGCCACCGTGCGAAATACTCGGAATAAATGATTGCGCTGGGCACAGGCATCAGGAGGGAACTCCCGAAATCCGGGTAAGGTATCAAACATACATTTACTCTATCCGAAAATTTCTTCCCTGCAAGAGGGGGAGTGGAAAAGATTAAACGGAGTCGAGGTCGAGCTTGGAAAGACCGATCTTCATTTCCTTGCCTGCCTTGAACTTCACTACTGCACGTCTCGGAATGACCACATCCTTTTCCGGTTGGTTGGGGTTTCGACCAACGCGGGATTTTCGGACCTGTACCTCAAACACTCCAAAGTTTCGCAACTCCACGTTCTGGCCGTTGACCAGACCGTGACAAATATGATCCAAGGTCTTTTGGACAATTTCAGTCACATGTTTGTGGTTATAGTTAGCGCCTTCGTAAATAGATTGGACGATTTGTCTTTTGGTCAGGTTGTTTGACATGGGGGGTAAAACGGTTTGAAAGACTGCAATAAGGGAGTTAGGGTAAAGTATTCCATAAATTCCGACACACGAACGACCTGTCAAACTATTATTTTATTCTATATGTCTAAAAAAGATGACGATAATCCACTGGAAGAGATCCAAAAGCAGTTGCGGGATCTCTTAAAAAACAAGAATCTACAAGTTGCTTTTGCTCCCTTCATGCAATCGATGAACCCCACGGGTGACGCTCAGGAGACTGAAAAACCAAAGGACGGGGAAAAGAAAACAAAGGAGCCAAAGCACGATAAGGATGATCCGCTTGATGCCATTCGCTCTTTTGACCGTAAGCCCAAGGAGGTGCGTGACTACCTCGACCGTTTTGTGATTAAGCAGGAGCAGGCCAAGCGGGTGCTCTCGGTTGCGGTCTGCGATCATTACAACCACGTCCGCCGGTGCATCCAGGACGACCGGGCCCAGGCTGCTGAATATTTAAAACCAAATGTACTTCTGCTTGGGCCAACCGGGGTGGGGAAAACTTATTTGATGCGCAATGTGGCCAAGCTCATTGGGGTACCCTTTGTCAAAGCCGATGCCACCAAATTTTCCGAGACTGGATATGTGGGCAACGATGTCGATGATCTTGTGCGCGACCTAGTCAAGCAGGCGGACGGTAATGTCGAGCTTGCCCAGTACGGAATAATTTATGTCGATGAGATCGATAAAATTGCCGCGGAGGGTTCCCGGGGAGGGCGTGATGTCTCCGGTCGGGGTGTGCAAATCAATCTACTCAAATTGATGGAAGAGACCGAGGTGAATTTGCATTCTCCTCAGGACATGATGGGACAGATGAAAGCATTCATGGAAATGCAGCGCGGTGGCAAACCCAAGAAACCAACCATATCCACCAAAAATATCCTCTTCATTGTAAGTGGTGCCTTCGACCAACTGGCCGAAAGTGTGCGTAAACGGCTCGACCTCAATCGGATTGGTTTTGGATCATCCGAAGAAAAAGAGCTCTCGGAAAGCGGGATCAATTTTCTTAACAAGGCGGAGACTCAGGACTTCATCAAATATGGCTTCGAGCCTGAATTTGTGGGTCGTCTTCCCGTACGGGTGGCATGTGATGAGCTTACTGAGCACGATCTGGCCGAAATTTTGCTTTCCTCTGAGGGCAATGCTCTCGATCAGTACCGTAAGGATTTTGAGGGCTATGGGATCAAGTTCGACATAGGCATTCCTGCGATTCATGAAGTTGCCAAGCTTGCCTCCAAGGAAAAAACCGGTGCCCGTGGATTGGTTACTATTCTGGAACGGATCTTTCGGGATTTCAAATTTGAACTACCCTCCACCTCGATTCGTAAATTTTCAGTGGATGAAGAGACGGTCAACCGTCCTTCCGAAACCCTGCAATCATTAATCGAGGAAAACCAGGACCTGCTCGATGAAAATCTCTTGGAGGATGTGGACCGTTTTGTCGATTCCTTCAAGCGAGAGCATGGTCTCGAGCTCCGATTCCGCAAGGCCGCTAAGATAGCCGTGGTCAAAGAAGCATCCCGGGAAGGCCGTTCGGTACTCGCTCTCTGCGAGAAAAAATTCAAGGATTTTGAGCACGGGTTAAAAATTATTTCAAAACGTACCGGGACCAATTGCTTTGTGATTGATAAAAAAGTAGTCGACGATCCCGATAAGGAACTTTCCCGCTGGGTGGTGGAGAGCTTTTCCAGTTCGGAAGACAAAGAGTGAGCGGGCCCGATCCCGTTGCAGTAGAGGCCACTTTTTCCAGCGTGGCCCAACGCTATGATTTAGCCAACCATTGGTTGTCCGGAGGAATCGATTTTTATTGGCGAAAACGATTGGTCGGGCTTGCACAAAAAAATCATCCAACCGATATTCTGGACCTTGCCACTGGGAGCGGGGATGTTCTCTTTGCCCTTCGTCAGGGATTGGGTAATTCGGTCAACCTTACCGGGCTTGATTTTTGTGAACCTATGCTCGAGCAGGCACGGGCGAAAAGAGAGAAATATCTGCTGGGTTCTGATGCCAATCAATTTCTTCATGGGGACTGCTTGAATCTTCCATTTGAGGATCAGAGTTTTGACCTGATTACCATCGCTTTTGGTTTGCGCAACTTGGCGGACCGGGCAAAAGGATTGGCGGAAATGCACCGGGTTCTACGACCCGGTGGTCGTCTTGTCATTCTTGAGTTCAGCCAGCCCTACCTCTGCTTCCGTCCCTTATATTATTTTTACTTAAAGGGCATCTTGCCTTGGGTTGCCCGTTGGTTAACCGGCGACCGCGATGCCTACCTTTATTTAGGTACCAGTATTGCCGGTTTTCCCAACCGTCTAGGTTTGTGTGAAGAAATCGAAAAGGCAGGATTTAAAAAGGTAAAAGCCAAAGCTCTTACTTTCTCCATCGTTGCTTTGCACCAAGCGACAAAAGAGTGAAGTGAGAAGGGAGAATGGTGAAAGGTTAGTTCCTTGGATTTACTTCAAACTTCAATCCTCTCTCTTCAATCTTAGCTTAAAATCGAAGCAAGAGTCTTGCTGGGCCGCATCGCGGCGACGGCTTTTTCTTCGTCCGGTAAATAGTATCCCCCGAGATCGATTTCGGTTCCCTGAGCATCATTGAGTTCATTGACGATTTTTTCCTCGTTCTCCCGAAGGCTCTTGGCAATCGGGGAAAATTCAGCCTGTAGATCTGTATCTGCAGATTGGGCGGCCAAAGCTTCCGCCCAGAATAGGGCGAGGTAGTAGTGGCTGCCCCGGTTGTCCAATTCGTTGACCTTACGGGATGGGGATTTGTTCTCATCCAAAAACACCCCGATGGCCGCATTGAGGGCATCGGCCAGAACCTGAGCCTTGGCATTGCCTGTTTTGTTGGCCAAGTCTTCCAGGGATACTGCGATGGCAAGAAACTCACCAAGGGAGTCCCACCGGAGGTGTCCTTCTTCCACAAACTGTTGAACATGCTTGGGGGCGGATCCGCCCGCCCCGGTCTCAAATAATCCACCTCCGGCAAGCAGAGGCACGATGGAGAGCATCTTGGCACTGGTACCCAGTTCAAGAATGGGGAAAAGATCGGTCAAATAATCCCGCAGTACATTACCAGTGGCGGAGATGGTATCGAGCCCGTCCTTGCATCGCTGGCAGGTCACCCGGGTGGCATCAATGGGAGAGAGAATCTGGATATCCAGACCATCCGTATCCAGGGTGGTGAGCTTGGCTTCCACATAACGGATTAAATTGGCATCGTGCGGACGGTTCTTATCCAGCCAGAAAATCACGGGGGTGTTGCTAAGGCGTGCCCGGTTGACCGAGAGTTTGACCCAGTCAAGAATCGATACTTTTTTAGTCTGGCACATTCTCCAGACATCTCCTGCTTCCACCGCATGTTCAATCAGTACACTGCCGGTGGGGCCAAGCACCCGCACGGTACCGTCGCGGGGAATTTCAAAAGTTTTGTCATGGGAGCCGTATTCCTCTGCCTTTTTGGCCATCAGGCCAACATTGGCGACATTGCCCATGGTCGTTACATCGAAGGCACCATTTTCTTTACAGAATTCAATGGTTGCCTGGTAGACCCCGGCATAGTTGCGGTCGG
>JAYNJW010000044.1:0-14225 GCA_038110535.1 Opitutia bacterium
ATCTATTTTTGTATCGAAATTAATTAATTGGGTAAATCTCAAAAGCTTTACAACTTCATTATTTTACGAAGTGACACCAAGTTTTTCGCTGCTAATTCATCCCCCTTCCCTGCGGCAATTTCTAGCCATTTGATGGCTTCATTGGCATTCTTTTTCACCCCTTTACCACGAAGGTACATGATTCCAAGATATCTCGCAGACTCCCCATCTCCCATATTTGCACATTTCTCAAAGGATTGAAAAGCATCGGACATCGATGCATTGGACGATTGTCCCCAGTATATTTTTTTGGCATTTTCTCGAATTTGAGTAATGGAGGACTGGGTAACCTCAGTAACCTGTTGCTTGGCACCGATCATCTTTTGAGGACTTTTGACAACCTGTGGCTGAGCCCTTTCGTCCTTTGCGTAGGCAGAGGGGAGACGGATTGTCTTAGACGGCGGAGGGGGGATCGTTTCATCTGGCAACCTAGCAATATTTGGATCAGGCGTGGATTTGGCTTGAGGTTGTCCCTTGGATGGATCAGTCGAAGAAGAAGGATCGGGCAAATCCTTGATATGCCCGAAGTGTCTCTTATATTCATCAAGTTTTTTTTCCGCTCCTTCTTCATGAATTTCAACCGCTCGCTCAACATACTTAAAAGCAAGATCTTCTTTTGGTTCTCCGGTTAACCCGTAAGCGTAAAAATCAGCTACCATTAACTGTGCCGCCCCATATCCTTTTTCTGCAGCGGCCAAAAAATGCACTAGGGCCAATTCTTTGTCTGCCTTCAATCCGAGACCTTCCAGGAAACAACGGCCTAAATAATGATGTGCAGCTGGAAGTTTTTGATCGGTTCCTTTCTGCAAAAGAGCAATCCCTTCTTTTTGAACTGCTAAAGTATCAGAGAAAGAATCTGCAAGGCCGTAAAGCTTGATCAGGGCACTTTGCACACCAGCCGGAGCGTAACCCGATGCAGCAGAGATTTGATAATAATCTGCCGCCATTTTCATATCAGGACGAAGAATGGTTTGAATTTCTTCCGCAACAAATATTTCAGCTAAAACATAGATTGCAATCGGATCACCAATCGCAGCCTGCTTGATTAATTTACCGTCTGGATCACGGAATGATTTAAGCAAATATTTGGCCACTTGAGTAGGGTCCGGACCGAGAGGCTTGTATCTACTTAGACAGCCCAGAACAAAATTGCCCAACCAGTGACCCCGGCTTGCAGAATTTTCTGCATAAAACCTAGCCTCGAGGTTAGATACAAATAAACCCTTATCTCCATGGAAATGACAAAGGGCGAGGAATCCCTGTGCGTAAGCATCTCCTGAATCTGCGGCTTCCGTAATCGCAGGCAAATCAGCACTTATCAAACGAACCCCTTCATTCGCACAAATTACTTGATTAAGGAATAAAAGAGGTAAAAGGTATATAATATTCCGAAACATTTTACAACTACCCTATACCATGATATAAGCCAACTAATTGGCAAGTACGCATTATTTAATCTCGTTTCCTATTAAAGTAATCTAAATCTAATGATTGAACCCAGTGATGGATCTTCCACTTTGCGCAGTCCTGGCAAAGAACCAATTAGACAGTTTGTCATCTATGCCGAACATAAAGTGGGATGGTTAAATGACTTTGTTTCCATGCTCAAAGGTGAGAATATCGATATTCTTGCGATTTCTGTGCTCGACACCACGGATAGTGCGGTCATTCGTTTAATCCCTAACTATCCAAAAGACCTTGCTCGGTTACTCAAAAGTTTGTCCATCAGTTTTACTGAGAGAACCATACTCGCTGTTGAATTAGAAAAGGAAGATTCAATGCAAAGCCTTACGAAAGCACTTCTTCAGGCAGAGATTAATATCCACTATGTTTACTCTTTTATGCATCAACCGAATGGAAAACCGGTCATTGCCATTGCCATGGAAGATGAAGATACCGCGGAGGATGTATTACACTCCTACCAGTTAAAAATTCTCTCTCAGGACGAATTGATTCGCTGATAAAAGTCTTACGGTCCTAATAAAGCAAATAGGGTTCCGTCTGCTTTCTAAATGTTTGCACTTCGTGCTCCCACCCAAGCATGAACGAGGAAGGATTGACCGAAGTGCCACCAGTAGACAAATGATTCCACCATGCGGTGGATCCAACATGTTTATTAAATAAATTACTTTCCGATTTTTTGACATTCGCAAAGGGACTGGGCGTTTGCCACCGAGCTGATAATTGCATCATGGCAAAAGCGAGCTCAGTTGGCTGCCATCTCGACCAGTCTTTGATGACAATATATACTCCGTTTATTTTTTCCCCATTGGAACCCTGGGTATCCATAATTTTATAGGAAAGTCCTTTTAAATTGAGCTCTTCCAACGCCCTCTTGATTTCTGACGCCGTCCTGCCATCAAAAGTAAGAAATCTAAAGGGGTGCTTCGTGCCAATTCCATGCTTAAATTTTCCCATCTGTGCACCCAATCCCGTCATGGGATAGCCAGCCACTGAATCGAGGGTTGGGATATTGGGGGAAGTAGGCCTCCAAACCAACCCAGTGCTAGGCCAAGTCATATTCCTTTTCCACCCTAGCATCGGAATCAAGGTGAGTTTCCCTTTTCTGCGCACTGATTCTTCAATTTTGAGAATGCCAGAACTTTGCTTAGACCACAGAGCGATTTCCGCGATTGTCATGCCATGAACAAATGGCATTGGGAATGCTCCAACATAACTGATCCACTCTCGATCAATCATCGGGCCCGCCATTTTTAATCCCCCAAGGGGGTTTGGCCGGTCTAAAACCACAACTTCCACACCTGCTTCAAAACAAGCCTCCATCACATAGCGCATGCAACTGATATAGGTGTAACAGCGTACCCCTACATCTTGAAGATCAATGACCAGGCAGTCCAAATCTGCCAACATTTTCGGGGTTGGCTTGCGAAATTTTCCATATAGTGAATAAACGGGCAGATTGGTCCGGTGATCAATCTTATCATCCACGGGGACCGATGCTTTTTCATCCCCGTAAATCCCATGCTCTGGCCCGAACAAGGAAACCAGATTTATTTCTTTGGCATGATGTAATACAAGCACTGTGCTCCTTCCGCTAGAGTTTACCCCCGCAGGATGTGTCAGCAGACCCACCCTCTTGCCTAAAAGAACCCTAAAACTTAGGTCTTCCAAATGATCGATTCCCAATTTTATCTTCGTTCCACCCGAAGAGGAAATGAGGATAGAAAAGAAAAGGCTAATACCCAATAATATGCGAAAAGTTTTCCGAAATCTTACGACAATATAATGCATACTAAATTCTTGGTTCAATCTTTGTAGAACCTGCTCAAAATTTTGTAAAGAAAGACCGTGGAAACCCCCAAAAAGATGCCCAAAACTGATCCGCCAATAAGCATAGGAGGAAAGGTATCAAGTAGTCTAAGTAGTTCTTTGTAAGAAAACTCAGCCCAATTGTATTCAGGGC
The DNA here is from genome assembly GCA_038110535.1 of Opitutia bacterium. Lineage (GTDB taxonomy): Bacteria > Verrucomicrobiota > Verrucomicrobiia > Opitutales > Seribacteraceae > Chordibacter. Next base: position 3,464 of record JAYNJW010000044.1, read on the forward strand.
TAAGTAACCTGTTTTGGGGATAATTCACTCCGATCAACTTTAACAAAGTCATGCCTATTTTGTAATCCGCAAAATAGATAGGACCCATGGTAAGGGGATTGGATATCCATTGTAGTGCCACGATCAGAGGCAAATTGGCTCGAACCAAAAGCGATACAAAAAATACAACAATCATTTGAATCCCAACAATGGGAAGCATAGAGATCCAAATTCCCCAAAATAGGGCAGTTTGTATTGGCTTTCCTTTAAAAGACCAAAGGAAGGATCTTTTATATGCAGTATCCGCAAACCATTTCAAAACTGGATAACGATGAACATTCGATCTTCGAGGCAAAGGACGTAGGAACTTTTTTAATCTTCGAATCCTCTTAAATCTTGCTTCTTTGATGACGGGACACTCCCACGAGGCCCCTTTGAGCAGTTCTTTAAAAATATTACAACAGGCTTCCCTGAATAATTGAGGTCCGTGCTTGAGGTTTTTGGCCAATTCCCATGAATCTTTCGCAAAAGCAATGAATTTGTGATCGGGAAACTTCTCCCTCGATTTTTCCTCTATCTTTTGTTCAAGCGAGCCGCATAAAAGAATTGCTTTTTTATTTGCCAGTTTGGCCATGGAGAGAATCTCAAATGGACCTTTGCCTCTCCAAGATGTGGAATCAAATCGGCCCTCGCCAGTTAAAATGAAATCGGATTTTTTCACCTCCTCCTCTAACTGCAACCACCTAGAAACCAATTCAAATCCACGAACCAGCTTGACTTCTCCCACCAAGGATAACCCATAGCCGACTCCACCCGCGGCTCCAGCCCCAGGGGATCGGGCAAGCGAAGTGGCTTCAGGAAATACTTTTTCTAGTTGAACAACCATTTCGCTCATCATGTTTTCCAAGCGGACAACACCTTCTTCAGCTAAGCCTTTTTGAGGACCAAATTGAAAGGTAGCACCCTCTTTACCAAGCAAAGGGTTGTCCACATCACAGGCGATAATTAACGGAGGCAAGGCTTGCAGGGAAGAGATATCCCATGTTGCAATATCTGCCCAAGTGCTTGGAGAAGGATACTCAATCGATTCTCCTGAGGTATTTTGCAATCTCAAACCCAAAGCAGTCAACGCACCTATTCCAGCATCATTAGTCGAACTTCCCCCAATTCCCAGAAGAATAAAGTCTGCTTCCTTTGCCTTGGCAAAAAGAAGCAGGTCTCCGATGCCCAAGGTTGTTGTTTTCCATGGGTCTCTTTGCTCAGGATCAAGATCACTCAATCCACACACCGATGCCATTTCAATGATGGCCAGCTTGCCAGATACAGGAAGACTCAATAAGGAACGCACATCCTTGCTCAATTGATCAATAGACACAATTCCCACGGTTGCTTCTCGGGCACGGCCCAAAGAATCTCTCGCCTTAACCTCGATTAAATCACCTAGGTATCGACTGGTTAGAATTTCGACAAAACCTTCTCCTCCATCCGTAAGCGGGCACGAAATAACATCGATATTTGGAGAGAAATCTCCGGCAACCTTTTCGACCAAGGAGCAGGCTTGCTCTGCGGAAAAAGAATCCTTGAATTTATCGAAGGCGGCAAGGATACGCATGAGACAAAATTACTGACTAGCGGATTTCTTTCTGAGTGGACTCGTCCACTACTTTATAATTTTCCATGTGATAACTTTCTGCACCTTCAAAACTAATTTCCAAATCGTAATTTTTTTCCAACTTAGTGAGGAGGGAAGCGTCTGGTCCGCGTAATCTACGCAATACCGAAGGATGCAAATACACCTTCAACCTGATCGATTGCTGAGTTTCTGTCTTCACCCGTCTGACCGCACTGGATACCAATCTTTGAATCTCAATGCTGACGGAGCGGGGTGACTTCACAATACCGCGCCCTTTGCAATAAGGACAGGATTCATAGACTCCGCTGGCATTACTCTCATCATGTCTCTGGCGGGTGATTTGCATAATCCCAAGCTCAGAAATCGGTAAAATATTGTGCTTTGCTTTATCGTCCGACATCGCAGATTTCATTTTCTGAAACACCTTGCGCTGATCGCCCCGGTTTTTCATATCGATAAAATCAATAATGACCAGACCGCCGAGATTCCGTAGCCTCATTTGTCGGGCGACTTCTACTGCAGCTTCCAGGTTGGCTTGTAAAATGAAATTTTTACCATCTTTGCGATTACCCTTGTGGCTACCTGTATTGATATCGATTGATACCAATGCCTCGGTCTCTTCCATAACAATTTCGCCACCAGATGGAAGTTTCACCTTCCTCATAAAAGTCTGTTCTATCTGACGCTCTACATTAAATCTCTGGAAAATTGGGATTTCTTCTTCAAATAAAGCCACTTTCGCCTTGGACTTCGGAGAGATTCTTTGGATTGTTTCAATCAGGCGGGTATAATCATCCCGATTATCTATCTGTACACGATCGACATCATCTGTAAGAAAGTCCCGAGCAGTTAATCCGATCAAATCCGGTTCCTCATAGAGCAAACAGGGGTCTTTTTCATTTTTGATCCTTGATTCGATTTGATCCCATTGCTGCATCAGAATATGCAAGTCCCTCACGAAAAAACGCTCGGGCTTATTTTGGCCAACCGTACGGATAATAACCCCCATGCCCTCGCGCAAGGAGAGATTTCCGATAATCCGCTTCAGTCTCTTTCTCTCGGCACGATCCTCAATTTTGCGGGATATTCCACATTGTCCGGCATAAGGCATAAGCACCAAGAATCGTCCGGGCAATGAAAGATTAGTAGTGGTCCTTGGCCCTTTACTGCCAATCTGTGCTTTGGTTATTTGCACCACGATTTCAGAGCCTATGGGGAAAACGCGTGGTATATCGGCGACAGATTTTGCCTCATTTTTACCACTCGATTTTTTCTTGTTTTCACGAACAATTTCAACCGATGGGTCATTATTGGCACCAGGCAACATGTCCCAGTAGTGCAAAAATGCATTCTTTTCCTGCCCAATATCAACGAAGGCCGCTTTGAGACCAGCCTCAAGGTTTTGCACCTTCCCTTTAAAGATAGCACCCACCATCCGGTCCTTGTCTAAGCGTTCAATATCGAAGCCTTGAAGGATTCCATTTTCCATCATCGCAACCCTTCGTTCCAGAGCTTCGGTATTGATGATAATTTCCTTGTAATCTTGGTTTTTTTCCCTCCGGAAAAAAGCCATGATCCGCTCGCGAATGGGTCGGTTCTTCGCCCGTTCCAGGGCCGCATCCCTTAGTTCCTTTTTATCGATTAAGATAGGTGGCTTTTCCAGGGGAGCTGAACTTAAATCATTCTCGGGTAAATTATTGCCCTGCTCGTTATGATCTGCTTGCTTTGAATTTCTATTGGATGAGGCTTTACGCCTGTTTCTTCTTGCCATGATTAGAGATGTTGGAAAATCCAAACCTCAACCAACCAAAGTGTACTTCCGCAAAAGATGATTTCATAGCACGGAGTTTCGATAACGAAAAACACTTTGCACCATTCCAAGCATTAAGAAGCAAACGACCAGAAAGGACCCACCATAACTTAAAAAGGGTAAGGGCAGTCCAGTTATAGGGGTAATGCCAATGGTCATTCCGATATTGATGAAGATATGAGTCATCAAAAGAACGGAAACTCCTACGGCAAGCATCGAACCAAACCGGTCCGCAGCCATGGCGGCTACCCGTAGGCAACCAAAGACCACGAGGCAGAGCATGCCAATTGCCAGACCACCCCCAAGTAGTCCTGATTCTTCCGCAATCACTGCAAAAATAAAATCATTGTGGGCAACTGCGGTCGGCAAATATCCGAGCTTTGCTTGCATCCCTTCCCCCAGTCCTTTACCGGATAAACCACCAGTGGCTACTGCGATAAGGGCCTGGATGCGATTCCAATTAGAGCCCACACCCTGCGGGTCTTCTACATCAGGTGCAACAAAGGTAAGAATGCGTTTGCGTTGATAATCCTTGAGAGGGAGTAACGAGGATTTCTCGTATGCCACCACGGCATCCGAGGGTTTTGGATTCTCTAGTTTATATTGATAGTAATGAAATAAATCGAAGCTCAACAAGCCAAGCAACACTACGAATACGACAAACGTAGAAACAAAAAATTTAGTTGGCATGCGGGCGACGTATAAGAGTGAAAAAGCGATAGGTGGAAATACCATCGTTGAGCCTAAATCCGGCTGTAAAAAAATCAAGAACATTGGCAAGGCAAAGCAGGCGGCAACTTTCAATATTCCTCTCAAAGAATCTTGCATGTCTCCTACTTTCGAGCGAGCCAATAAACTGGCCCCAAAAATCATAGTAGACCATTTCGCAATTTCCGAAGGCTGTACCTTAAATAACCCAAAATCAATCCATCTTCTGGCACCATAAATCATGGGCCCACCAAACACAAGTAGCAGCCCGATAATGACTAAAAAATAAAAAAAATGAGCATATCTCATCCACAACTGGTAGTTGATGACTGAGACTGCTCCATAGAGAGAAAAGCCAATCACGCACCATAAAATCTGCATTTTCCAATAGTTGCCCCCTCCATATGCCTGAGCTGAATGAATAAAGACCACACTCATTACACTTAAAATAACCAAGCATACTGGAGTGATCCAATCCCAGGTATTTTCTTTTCGAAGAAGAAGATCTTTTTCAAGCGAATCGGAAGGTTCCCTCATCGATCAACTATCTGAGCCACAATATTTTGCCATTCTTTGGATAAATCCTCTTTGCAGACTGGTTTGCCAGCACGAGAATACCAGTAGGAAGCATTGCCCAGATCCCCCTCAATGCGATGAAGATGAGCATGTATCCAGTCCCCCTGAGCACTTCCGGCACTTTGAGCCAGGTCATGTGCTTTATCCCAATCTCCCTTCTTCGCCCACCATAAGGCCTGTAATTCCACCTTGATACTGGAATCTGGGCGAGGATCTGATCCGATCGAATCTAAAAAATCCGCCTGATTCATCAAGTTTCCTTCCTCCTCCATCGCATACCTAGTGCAACTGTGTATTGGAATTTTCGACGATGTTCTCGGATTAGAAAAGGGAGATTTTTTTCCAGTTCCAAATCAAACGCACTTTCGAGCACCTTCTTTACTGCAAGGGCAGATTTTTCTCCATTAAGCCAATTTTCTTGGGGGGTAAATTCCTCCAACCAGGTAAAGGGAGTGGTGAGAATTAACTGTCCACCAGGCACGATCAAATCGGGTAAGCGAGAAAGCAGACTCATTGGGTCTGATACGCGGCAGAGCAAGTTGGCCGCATGAACTAAATCGAAAGGTTTTATATCATCCCTCAAATTACAGGCATCACCAACCTCGAATGATAGATTTTGGGGAATCTGATCGATGCTCACCACATCCTCCTTCCAATAGGTGCCTTCTTCATGATAGTGGTAGCTTAATTTACCGTTTTGCAAAATCGATTGTGCCGCATCGATGAAGGATTTTGAAAAATCAATGCCCAGCACTTCACCGGCAATTTCGGCTAAGACAAAACTACTCTTTCCTACTGCACATCCAAGATCCAAGGCACGCCCAACCGAAGATTTCTTATCAATGAGTTCCTCCACGCTTCGCCGGGGAAACCCCAGTGCTTCGCTCGGTCCTTCCCGCCAAGGGAGTTGTTGATCATCAGAACCATAGTGAAAAAGCAAATATTCCCCCAGCGAGCGATCCGACTCATATACCTGACTCGCTCCCTGACCTGCACTCACGGCATTCATTGCTCGGAAAGATTATAAAAAGCGTTTTTCAGTGACGGATATAAATCCTGATAGATGCGGTAATTTTTCTTGTATTTTGGAGAATTCGCTCCCATGCCAATCTGTTGAGTTTCCCTGATCCAGGCCCGGGATGCATCTTCCACAGTAGGAAGTGCACCACAACCAACTGCGGCAAGCAGGGCCGCACCGTAAGCTGCACCCTCGGTGGCATTGACCAGACAGCAAGGAGTCTCAAAAATATCTGACAGCATTTGTTTCCAAAGTTCTGACCTCGCACCTCCGCCAGACAAAATAATTTTTGCTGGCTGAACCCCTAACGCCTGCATCAGGGAAAGGGAGTCTTTGAGTCCATAACTCACTCCCTCTAACACTGCACGGGTAAGGTGGGCTTTCCCATGTCGCAAGGTCATACCGACAAAGGCTCCCTTGGCATGGGGATCGGGATATGGAGTACGCTCACCGGAAAGATAAGGTAAAAAGAGCAAGCCTTCACAACCGGGGTCAATTGCTGCAGCGGCATGCGTTAGTAAATCATAGGCATTTCCCTCCCCATTTTGCTCTCTCCTTTGTTCTTCCTCACCGAGTTGATTCTTATACCACTGGAAAGAACCCGCAGCTGAAAGCATCACTCCCATCAAATGCCACTTTCCTGGAACTGCATGGCAAAAGGCATGCAGTTTACCATCCGGCTCTACGCGATATTCATCACTCTGGGCAAATACCACCCCGCTAGTTCCGAGGGTAGCGGACACCATTCCCTCCTCGACGATTCCACAACCAACTGCCTGAGCCGCCTGATCTCCTCCTCCGGCAACCACCGGTGTATTTACTATCAAGCCAGTCCGGGCACTTGCATCCGACGAAATCTTGGCAGATGCCACCGTAGATTCGGTAAGTTCTGGCAGCCATGAAATGGACCATCCCATCGCTTCGAGGATTTCCTCGGACCATTTTCTCTCCCCTACATTGAGCATTGAGGTACCGGACGCATCTGACATTTCGGAAAAAAACTCACCGGTCAATCGGTAGCGGATAAAATCCTTGGGCAATAATACCTTTGATATTTTGGCGAATATTTCAGGCTCATTTTTTTCCACCCATCGTAATTTAGGGGCAGTAAATCCAGCGAGGACAGGGTTACCCGTAATTCGTAATACCTCTGCAGCTCCGATTATTTCGGTCATTTCCTCACACTCCTGAAACGAGCGCTGATCATTCCACATAATACAGGGACGAAGCGGGGCACCTTTCTCATCAATTAAGACCAGCCCGTGCATCTGTCCGGTTAAACCAATTCCGGAGACTAATTCAGGGTCGGTGACTGCCAACAATTCTCTTATCGCCTTGCAGGTGGCATCCCACCAAACATCTGGGTCGGTCTCCGCACAGAGGGGTGCAGGTGTTTGAAAGGGATATTCCGGATTGCTGGTGGCAAGAACATTTCCAGTCGGATCAACCAACAATGCCTTGATTGAAGAGGTGCCTACATCGATTCCAATAAAATTCATAAAACCATATCAAAAGTACCATGGATCGCTTGGCAACTGGAATGACAACCAGAGGGTTATCAATCCATTCTTGCCCAAAGGTAGGGTTTTGAAATACCAATCAGGGAATGAATGAAATTGAACGCTTGAAGAAAGACAAAGGCTCGTCGGTTCATATTTTATATTGTCCAGCCTGTGGCTGGATGTTGCGGGCAAGCTGGATTGCCCAGGAAATCTTGTCTACTTTTACCAACGAGCTCGAATCCGTTGTTTTGGAACCAGCAAAGGAAAATCCCGGGCTTTTTCAGATTTGGATCGGGGATGATCTGATTTGGTGCAGAAAAAAAGATCAGGGCTTTCCCCAAGTAAAAGATTTGAAGAAGAGAATTAGGGATAGAATATGTCCGAAGAAGGACCTCGGACATCTGGACCGATCAGATTAGATCTTTTGGGCTGCCTGTTTACGGGCAACGGTTTTCTTGAGAAATTCATCCCCAATTACGCCAAGAAGAATTACCATACCCAGAATGCCAAATTCCAAGTGCGTGGAAATTCCCACCATATTAATGGAATTGTAAATCAAACGAATCACAGCTGCTGCGATGACAACGCCAAGAACCGTACCCTCCCCTCCCCGCAAACTGCACCCGCCCAGGACAGCGGCCGCAATGGCATAGAGTTCGTAAAATTCACCGGTTTGAGCCGGTTGCACAGAGTCGAGTTCAAAGGCAAAGAGAATCCCGGCAATTCCCGCAAAAAGAGAACATAATACATAGGCTAGAATTTTCATGCGGTCGGTATCAATCCCACTGTAGCGCGTACCCTCCTCATTATTCCCCAATGCGAATAAGTAACGTCCCCAAATTGTGCGTCTTAAAAAGATGGCGGCGGCCACGCAGAGGACAAAAAGAAATATGGCAGGAGTAGGCAAATTGAATGAACCGATGCTAATCTTGCCACTAAAAACAAAATCGAGGCCCTGAATTTGCTCAAGGTTGACATATCCTGCATCCCCCTCCAAGGGCATCGGTCCAATCGATTGATTGTCTGTTAACCATCGGCCCATACTTCGATAGACCAGTAATCCACAAAGGGTTACCACAAAAGGCTGAATCTTCGCTTTTGTGATCAACACGCCATGAAGGAAGCCAATGAACAAGGACAGAACAAGAGTTATGCCTATCGCACTCCACGGATCCATCCCTTCGAGTTTCAGGCAGATCGATAGAACCACTGCGACTAAACCAACAACTGAACCGATGGAAAGATCAATCCCTCCAGTTATGATGACAAAAGCGACCCCCAAACTCATGACCGCATATAAACTGGACCACTTGATCAGGTTTTGCATGTTATACGCGTTCAAAAATTTTGGATTGATTATTGCAGTAATCACAAAGATCGCCACCAACAGGAGAAAGATGCCAAGAATATTTTTCTTCATATATTGAATTTGATTTACGCTGCCTGAAGACTGCCTGTGGCTAGATTCATGATTGCTTCTTCGCTTAGTTGATCACGATTTAATTCGCCTGAGATTTTTCCCTCGTGCATGATGTAAGCACGGTCAGACATACCTAAGACTTCTTCCATCTCACTGGAAACAAAAAGAATGGCCATTCCCTCGCCTGCAAGTTTTTCCATGAGTTTGTAAATTTCCCGCTTCGCCCCGATATCAATTCCTCGGGTTGGTTCATCGAGCATTAACAATTTCGGCTTCATGGCCAACCATTTGCCCAGAACTATTTTTTGCTGGTTCCCTCCGGAAAGAAAACGGGCAATTTGTTCATTATTGGGCGTTTTAATCTTCATGGATTCCACAGCTACTTGAGTAAGTTTCTCTTCGGCTTCGTCATTTAAAAAACCGCGAGATGCATCTCTTCGAAGACTCGGCAAACTGGAATTTTCACGAACTGACATTGGCAAAACGAGGCCATGCTGTTTTCGATCCTCAGGAGCCAAGGCAAGCCCTGCCTCAATTGCAGTTCTCGGGTTATCGATCTCAATAATCTCTCCCCTGACCTTAATGGTTCCGGAGACGGCTGGAGTTACTCCAAATATTGTTTGTAAAAGCTCGGTTCTTCCAGCACCCACCAAACCAGCAATTCCAACAATTTCCCCAGATTTAACTTCTATGGAGATAGGAGATCCGGGAAATGCAGGGGTAGATACTTGATCCACATTCAATATGATGGCTCCAGGCTGATGTGCCCTACGGTCATAAAATTCACTCAATTCACGGCCAACCATTAATTTTACCATATTGTCGTGATTAATTTCCTCACCCGATAAATCTCCAGCATTTTCACCATCTCGAAAAACAGTGACCCGGTCAGCCAGCTCAATCACTTCACCAAGTCTATGTGAAATATAAATTACACTGATACCTTTTCTGCGAAGATCTTTTACCACCCCGAACAAAGTTTCTGTCTCTTTTTGGGACAAACTACTGGTGGGTTCATCCATAATAAGTACACGGGCATCAGAAGACAAAGCTTTGGCAATTTCAACGAGTTGTTGCTTCCCGATCGGAAGTGCACCTGCAATGGTTTCCACAGGTAAATCAAGACCAACCAAATCCAGGAATTTTCGAGCTTCCTGCCGCATGGTTGACTCGTCGATCAAACCACCCCTGACTGGCTCCCTTCCCAAAAATATATTGGATGCTAGATCTAAATTTCCGCACAGATTTAATTCCTGATGAATCAGGGCAATTCCCCTACTCATCGCATCATTGACGGATCGAAAAGATACCACTTCTCCTTTAACTTTAAATTCTCCTTCATCTGCTGGTTGTACCCCAGCAAGAATTTTCATGAGGGTACTTTTCCCGGCACCATTTTCACCAATGAGAGCAAGTACTTCTCCTTGCTCCAAGGTGAGGGAAACCCCTTTTAAGGCCAAAACTCCAGGGAAACTTTTCCGAAGTTCTTTAACTTGCAAATATGGGGAAGAACCCATCCCCATCTATCAACCCTGTTTGCCGAGTTCGGCCATCTTCTTTTTCTTTTTCCAGAACTCTTTGATGTTCCCTTGATCCACCACCAAAAATGGAAGTTCGAAATACTTGTTATCCGGCTGTTTACCTTCGTAAATTGATTTGAGCATCTTAATGGATTCATATCCATATTCCCAAGGTTGCTGACTAATCGTTCCATGAGCGTGTCCATCGACAATTGCTTGCAGCAGGGCGTCCTGTTCATCAAAGCCACAGACCTTAATATCACCCAGTTTGTTGGCTTCTTTGATTGCATCAATACAAGCAGGTGGATTGTAAGCGAACAGACCGACCATACATTTAAGGTTTTTATATTTGGTCATGGAGTCCTCCGCATTGCTCTTTGCCTTGGCTTTATCGAAATTATCCGTCCGTGTATCAACTATGACATACTTGGAACCCTCTGCGGATAGATTCACCGAATCGACCGAATCAAATTTCACCTCGTCCAGATCCTGCAAAGGACGACCCAGCAATTCATCAATCACCCCCTGACGTCGCTGGCGGGCATTAAGTTGTTCAAGTCGTCCCACAAAAATCATAACCTCTCCACCCTCAGGAA
>JAYNJW010000045.1:0-2854 GCA_038110535.1 Opitutia bacterium
GAGATTGCCCGTAACCGTTCCAATTTGCGAAACCATCATGCCTTTTGGGAAGAGGATTGGGGAGGGTACAAGGAAATTCATTGGCCTCCGGTCGAGGCAACGGAACTCCGGGTAGATTTTTCTTCCGGGTATGTCGCATTGGATGAGTTGGAGGTTTTTGGACTTCCTGCGGAGAATGAAAACTTGGCCCATCAATCTACCGGGACAAAGGTGACGACCGATCCTTCCTTTGCTCAGCAGGGGAACCGGTTCCCCATTGAAAGAATCATTGATGGAAAATTTGGTACTCAACGCTGGCAGGCCAGTTTTAACAAAGAAAACAAACAACAACCATGGTTACAACTTAGCTTCAATAAACCCACAACGATTGGACGGCTTCGGTTAAGTAGCAATCGTGAGTACTATTTCGAAACCGACTACCTTGAAAAGAAAACCAAGTATAATTTTAAGAATTTTTCGGTCAGTGCAAAACTACCGGATGGTACCTGGAAGAAACTCTTTGCCACAAAGGATTTCAACAAACTGATCGAAGAGAAGAAATACCTTTCTGAAACTATTGAGGAAATCAATCACCTAACCTACAGGCTTTCTGAGGAAGGTCCCCGCCCCAGCTTTGTCGGTACCTTCATTCAGCCCAAGCCAGTTCGTGTCTTTCATCGGGGCAGTCCGGAAAACCCCCGTGACCTAGTATTACCGGGTGGGCCTAGGATTCTTGATGGAGAGCTTGACTTGGACAAAGATGCAACCGGGCGTGCCCGACGATCTGCCTTTGCCGATTGGTTGGTCGATACAAAAAATCCTTTAACAGCTCGAGTAATGGCCAACCGGGTTTGGCAACATGTCTTTGGCCATGGACTGGTCACCACTGGTAGTGATTTTGGCCGGGCTGGGGCAGCTCCCTCTCATCCCGAATTGCTCGATTGGCTGGCCGCCGAGTTTTCCATGCCTGAGTACAGCGGTGCGAAGCCTTGGTCAATGAAGTCCTTAATTCGCCTGTTGGTTACTTCCGAGGCGTTCAAGAGATCCAGTAAGCCTTCCGAACAAGGTATGCTCAAGGATGCAGGGGCCACTTTTCTCTGGCGCTATCCTCCCAGAAGAGTGGAGGCAGAAGTTATACGCGACGGTATTTTGCTGGCTTCCGGAAAACTCGACCGGGCAATGGGGGGAAGGAGTTACCGGATACACAATGTTAAAAAAGACTATGCTCAATGGGAGGTGGTCGATAATTTCGGGTCGGAAACCTGGAGACGCATGATTTATCAGGAACGGATGCGGCGGGTAGATGACCAGATCTTTACTGCCTTTGACTTTCCCGATTGCGGACAGGTCCGGGACAAAAGGCCGGTTTCCACCACTCCTCTCCAGGCGCTTAATCTTATGAACAGCCCGTTTGTGGTTCAGCAGTCAAAGTATTTGGCAGAACGAGCGCTTAAGGATACGCAGAACGAAGACGCTACTGCCATTGCCAGATGCTTTGAGCTCCTGCTCTCGCGCAAACCCGATGAAGCTGAACTATCCGCCGCTCTAGGGATAGCCCGTGAACAGGGTCTCGAAATTGTCTGCCGGGCCTTAATCAATTCCAACGAATTTGCCTTTATTCCCTAACCATTGTCATGAATAACCAGGAAGAAAAAATATCATCCATTGGCCGATCTCTGCTCAACCGTAGATCATTTATGAAGAGTACTGGCTTTTCACTGGGTGCCTTGGGCTTGGCTGGCTTACTTTCACAGGATGGGCTTCTGGGAGCTTCCGATCCACAAAGTTTTACGGGAAAGATTCCCATTCGTCCCGAGGTCGATCCCGACAACCCCTACGCTTCCCGAAAAGCCCATTTTGATACTCCCGCCAAACAAGTGCTGGTCATTTTCTGCCCAGGCGCAGTCAGCCATGTGGATACTTTTGATTACAAGCCGGATTTGGCAAAATATCATGGCCAAAAACCTCCAGGAATGCCGGCGGTTACTTTTGAAGGGCCAACCGGCAATATCGCCAAGCCTTTCTGGGACTTCAAGCCCCGTGGGCAGACTGGCAAAATGGTTTCCGACCTGGTGCCCAACCTTGGGGAGATGTCCGATGACTTTTGTTTTCTGCACGCCCTTCACACCCAAACAAGTGCCCATCCGCAGGGAGAGAATTTTCTTAACACCGGATTTACCATGGAGGGATTTCCTTCCTTTGGTTCGTGGGTTACTTATGCTTTAGGGTCTGAGAATGAGAACCTGCCTGCATTTGTCGCAATTAATGACCCGCGTGGACTTGCCCGGTCCGGAAAAAACAATTTCGGCAGTGCATTTTTGCCGGCTGCCTTTCAAGGAACGGATTTTAGTGCCAAACAACCCCCGGCAAATTTAAAGAGACCGGATGCATATACCGATCTGGACGACAAGCATACCATTAGCCTTTTGCAAAAGCTTAACGGCAGGCATTTACAACGCTACCCGGGAGATGCCAACCTGGCTGCCCGCATTGCCAGTTATGAGTTGGCGGGCAAAATGCAGACCTCGATTCCGGAGGTGATGGACTTGTCCAGCGAGCCAGCTTCCATCCAAAAGCTCTATGGTTTGGATTCCGGTTCCCAGCTTAAAAAGGAATATGCCAAGAACTGCATCCTGGCCCGTCGTTTGATTGAAAAAGGCGTTCGGGTTGTTCAGCTTTTCAACGGTAGCGACGCATCGGGTGGAAATGGGGTGACCAACTGGGATTCGCACAGTGATATTTTTAAAACTCATGCCATGCAGGCCGAAATCATGGACCAACCAACCGCAGCATTGATCAAGGATTTGAAAAGCCGCGGGCTTTTGGAAAATACCCTGGTTGTCTGGTGCACGGAGTTTGGAAGAATGCCCTTTCT
>JAYNJW010000045.1:2954-6600 GCA_038110535.1 Opitutia bacterium
CTCTGCGGTTTCTGCTAATAGACCAAACGTTCTTCTGATCGTCTGTGACGATTTGAACGATTATGTGGAATCCCTAGGTGGTCATCCACAGACCAAAACACCCAACATTGCCAAGCTGGCAAAAAGCGGCGTTTCCTTCACTCAGGCACATTGCAATATCCCCATTTGCAATCCATCTAGGGCAAGTTTTGCCACTGGTATATATCCGCACAATTCCGGTCATTTCGGATTTGAGCCATGGAATGAAAACGAGGTGCTGAAAAATTCGCACACGATGATGACCTTTTTTGCTTCTCATGGTTATCATACCTTAGGCACAGGTAAAGTCATGCATGGTCATGATAAAGGAGAATGGCAGGAATATGGTCACCCCTCGGATTACGGCCCCTTCCTTTTCGATGGAAATGAAAAGTTGCCGCATCTTGGTACTCCCAGCCCATTTCGGGATGATTTCGGTGTGATTGATGGAACCTTTGGACCACTGGAAAAGGTTTCCCATAAATTTTCTCCCAAGACAGGGAAAGCTTACTCATGGATGACGGGTGGCTGGAAAAAACAGCGGGCTATGAAATATGAATCAGAAGAAGATCGCGATCCTACCGGCGACGAACTCAATGCTCAATGGGCTATTCGCAGGCTTCAAGAATTAGCTGTTTCTAAAAGTGAAAAACCATTTTTTATGGGGGTTGGATTTATTCGTCCACATACTCCCCTTATTGTTCCCCAAAAATATTTTGATCTTTTTCCACTGGATGAGATTAAACTACCGAAAATCAAAAAAGGCGACGCCCTAGACACCTTTAAGCACACGGTAACTTCTGACGAGGACGATCGTGGGGGAGACCGCGGGACCAAAATGTTTGACAGTCTGGTTGCTTCCTATGGTGGAGACCGTGAACTCGCCCTCAAGAAATTCATTCAGGCATACCTTGCCTCCGTGGCCTCAGTGGACGACCTTGTGGGAGAGGTGCTTGATACCTTGGCACAGACCGGCTTGGACAAAGACACCATCGTAATTTTCACCAGTGATCATGGCTGGGGAAATGGCGAGAAGGATTACCTTTATAAAAACTCACTGTGGCAGGAGAGTACCCGCATCCCCTTGATTATTCGTGTTCCTGAAGGAACAACAAAAGGTGGTGAATGTGACCAGCCGGTATCCTTGATTGACTTGTTTCCCACCTTGGTCGAACTTTGTGAATTGCCTGGAAATACGTTGAAGAATGAAAAAGGTCTTCCTCTGGACGGCTTTTCACTCAAGCCGTTTCTGGAAGACCCTGAAAATGGTAAATGGCAGGGTCCAGACTATGTGATCACTGCTCTGTACAAATGGGCTCATCACTATGATCCCGGGCAACAAAGTTATTCGCTTCGTTTTAAGGATTGGCGTTATATCCGTTACGAGAATGAGAAGGAAGAACTCTATCATACTACTGAGGATGACCACGAATGGAACAACCTGGCCATGAACCCGGAATATTCGGATCGATTAACTGAGTTTCGAAAAAAACTTCTTTCGATTATTCCCCAAAGTAAACCCGACAAAGCCTTGAGTAATAATAAGTGGAAAGATCTTTACTTTAAAAAAAATCCGCAGGCGGACACCAATAAAGATGGGCGTCTCTCTTGGCCCGAGTTGAAGGCTCACAAAAATACGAAAAAATAATCAGCCCCCCACGATTTCTTTGAAGAAGTATAATTAACCAATCATGTATCAACATTTTATATCCTTCTTTTTATTTTCTCTTTCTTGGACCACGGCTCTTCTGGCAAAGCCCAATATGATAGTGATCATGTGCGATGACTTGGGCTACGCAGATGTTGGCTTTAATGGTTGTAAGGACATCCCGACTCCTCATATCGATTCCATTGCCCGAAACGGGATAATATGCACGAGTGGATATGTTACTTATCCTGTATGTGGACCTTCGCGGGCTGGTTTCATAACAGCCCGGTACCCTCAACGATTCGGTTTCGAACGAAATCCCCAGTATCAGCCGGATGATCCTGGGATGGGGTTGACTCGGGAGGAAAAAACAATAGCCGAATTAATAAAACCAAGAGGTTACCACTGTGGAATTATTGGCAAGTGGCACTTAGGTGCACATATTCCAACAAGTCACCCGATGAAGCGGGGATTTGATGAGTTCTATGGCCACTTGGGAGGTGGACACTTTTATTTCCCGGAGAAGCTCACCATTCGTAGGAGTCAGGATGCCAATGATGAAATGGAAAGTTATCGGACATGGCTACTAAAAGGTTATGACCCCGTTCCTCCAAGAAAATATTTAACTGATGATTTTTCGGATGAGGCGGTGGCTTTTGTCGAGCGAAACAGGGATTGGCCATTTTTCCTTTTCCTTGCCTACAACGCTCCTCACGGACCACTCGAAGCAACCCCCGAATATTTGAATCGTTTTTCTCACATAGATGAACCTAAACGAAAGACGTATGCAGCGATGGTAAGCGCGGTTGATGATGGGGTGGGTCGCCTCCTGTCTGAGCTCGAAAAATATAAGCTTTTAGAGAATACCATCGTTGTTTTTTTGTCGGATAATGGTGGGATAACGACCAAAAGCGGGTCGAGCAATCTTCCCTTGCGTGGAAACAAGGGGGAAGTCTGGGAGGGTGGCTTCCGGGTACCGTTTGCCATTCAATGGCAGGGGGTGTTACCCAAGGGTTCAGTGTATGAATACCCGGTGTCATCACTTGATATTGGTACTACCATTGTTTCCCTCTCTGGTGCTGAAATGCCACAGGATAAACCGCTGGACGGTGCAAACTTGATTCCTTTTTTGACCGGCAAAGACAAATCTCCCCCGCACCCATCCATTTACCTTAGGAAATATGATAGTGATGTATTTGCGGTTCGGAATGGGAACGAAAAACTGGTTCTTTCACACAAGGGAGCGAGCCCTCAACTTTTCGATTTGGAGGAAGATATTTCCGAGGGTAATGATCTTGCCAAGCAAAGGCCCAAGCGCGTTGAGGAGTTGGAGAAGCTTCGAAGGCAATGGAATGATGAATTGATCGAACCGACTTTTCTCGGACTTATTCATCGGAAGGGTTGGGGGAAGAAAAAGAAGAAATGATTTCTGAATTACAGGGAGTGGTCTTTGATATGGATGGAGTGGTGATTGATAGTGAAATTACTCACTACACTGCAATCTGCGAGGCAATGGGACCCGAGGTATCAGCTAGTTTTGAAGAGTTTCTCGCTCATTGCACCGGCAGGGACGAAGTCTACGCCATGAGCCGGATGGCAGAACTTTCTGGCATGGGGTGGAAAGAAGCCGATATGCAGGACTGGTCCATTCGCAAGGGCAAAGCCTATGCCAGGCTGGTCGGGCAGCGGGCTCATGCTATTACTGGATCGGTGGATCTTGTCCTGTCCGTAGCAAAGGAGTTGCCCGTTGGATTGGCCACCGGATCGCGCCGTCATGATGTGGATGCTGCCCTTGCGGTTCTGGAAGGGGGTGCTTTAGAGGATACTTTCTCTGCGATTGTCACCTCCAGTGACGTGGGGTCAACCAAGCCCAGTCCTGAAACTTACGAGAAAGTAGTATCGATTATGGGGCTTAACCCGTCCTATTGCTGGGCAATCGAAGATTCCCCCAATGGAATCATTTCGGCAAAAGATGCGGGT
>JAYNJW010000045.1:6700-13303 GCA_038110535.1 Opitutia bacterium
GAAAAACTCTTTGCCTTGAAGATTGGGCCCATTCTTCAGGAAAAGTGCCTGGCATGCCATTCGGAAAAAGAGGGGAAACTTAAGGGCGATCTGGATTTATCCTCCCGGGAAGCAATGTTGTTTGGCGGGGAAACTTCTGAGCATGTTCTTGTGCCCGGAAATCCAAGCAAAAGCCTTATGCTTACGGCTATTGAATGGAAGGACCCGGACTATGAGATGCCCCCAAAGGAAAATGACAGGCTTTCGGTGGAGCAGATTGAATATGTCCGGAAATGGATAAAGCTTGGAGCTCCATGGCCCGATGAGGGTACTCAAAAAAGAATCCTACTTGCTGAGCGCTCCAGGCCAATCACCGAGGAAGGAATGATCGTCAAGACCTCGGGAGGACTTGCAGATGAATGGACTTACCGGCGTTATAAGCCGGAGGATCTATGGGCTTTTCAGCCGGTCAAAAAACCTCCCGTTCCCGCCGGGATTGCCAATCCTATTGATTTCTTCATTTCGAGTCGCTTGAAGCAAGCCAATCACAAACCAGCTGGGACCGCGGATTTTCGTACTTTGGTAAAGCGGGCGTACCTGGACCTTCTCGGTTTGCCCCCAACCCCTTATCAAATTTATCAGTTTCGACTCGCTTGGGAAAAGGATAGGCAAAAAGCATGGTCCGAATTACTTGATGAATTGCTTGAGAGTGAGCACTTTGGCGAGCGCTCCGCCCAGCATTGGCTCGATGTTGCCCGTTATGCCGATACCGCCGGGCTGTCGAACGATTATGAGCGATCCAACATGTGGCGCTATCGTGACTATGTTGTTCGTTCTTTTAATGAGGACAAGCCATACGATCAGTTCATTGTTGAACAGATTGCAGGGGACGAACTTTGGGATATGCAGCCACAACAAGAAAAGGATGCAGAACTGCTTGTTGCCACTTCTTTTCTGAGAATGGGCCCGTGGGATCCGGCCATGGTTCTTAAACATGAGGCTCGTCAGCTTTATTTGGATGATGTGGTCAATGCGGTTGGACAAACCTTTCTCAGCACGACTATGCGCTGCTTCAAATGTCATGATCATAAATTCGATCCCCTACCCACTAAGGATTACTACCGGATGTATTCTGCTTTCAACACCACTCAATTGGCTGAACGTTCGGCTCCTTTTCTGAAGGAGGAAAACCTCGTTGGGATGAAAGCGGGCAGAAAAGCTACCCAGCAAATGCTTGATTTCGCCAAGGAGAAATATCATGTGCTTCTGGATAAACAGGAAGCGGCTGCCAAAGAATGGTTTTCCGAAAGAGGAAAAGAATACTTAAATGAAGATAAACGGCGTAGTTTGCCTGATGAAGAAAAGCCACCCAGGCACATTGGTCTAAGTCCAGAGGAAACGGGTAGACTGAAAGTAAGAAGACAGGATGATTGGATTTGGACAAGACGCATGGAGCGCTACCAACCCCTTGCCCAGAGTGTATACAATGGACCTTTGCCCAAAAAGCTCGATTCCAAGAAGATGCGGATGCCTGCAAAGATTGGTCAGTTTGAGGTGCCCCAAACTTCGATCCTTATGGGTGGGGCCCTGGAAGCTCCTGGAGACCCAGTAAGTCCCGGGGTGCTCAGTGCCCTTGGTTTGTCCACTTCCGCTGATGAAAATGATCCTTTTTCATTGCCGGACAAACCGGAAGGCAGACGTCTTGCCCTGGCCAAATGGATTGCTCATCCGAGCAATCAATTAACCGCCCGATCCATCGTCAACCGGGTTTGGCAGCGTCATTTCGGAAAGCCTCTGGCGGGCAACCCGAACAATTTTGGGGCCAAGGGAAAAAAGCCAACTCATCCCGGTTTGCTCGACTGGTTGGCGGCTGATTTCGTTGAAAACGGCTGGAGGTTCAAGCACTTGCACAAATTGATCATGACTTCCAACGCCTACCGTATGAGCACGGATCATCCCCAGATAGAAAAGCTTCGCCAGATGGATCCGAATAACCATCTTCTCGCATACCGGGAGCCCCGTCGATTGTCCGCAGAGGAATTGAGGGACTCGATGCTGGTGAGCACGGGGGAATTGAACCGTGCGGTAGGCGGCTTGCCGGTAATGCCTGAAATTAACATGGAAGTCGCTTTGCAACCGCGAATGATTCAATTTTCCCTCGCTCCCGCCTATCAGCCATCCAGAACACCATCCGAAAGGAACCGCCGTACTCTTTATGCCTATCGTGTACGGGGTCAGCCCGATCCTTATTTGGAGTTATTCAACCAGCCCAATCCCAATGATTCCTGCGAGGAAAGGGTTTCCGAAGCTGTATCTCCCCAGGCTTTCACCTTGATGAACAGCGAACTAATGAATGACCGGGCGATTGCCCTGGCTTTGCGAATAGAAAAGGAATTTGAAGACATTCGCATGCAGGTCAAACGAGCGGTTCAACTTGTCTTCGGCAGAGTGCCAAGCCCAAATGAATGGGAAAGCTTGCAGAAGTATCTCGAAGAGATGAGTGCTTACCACTTGTCCAGTGAGCCTAAGACAGCTGAATATCCAACTTCCATAACCCGATCCTTAGTCGAGGAGAACACCGGAGAAACTTTCGAATATGAAGAAATCCTTCCGGTTTTTTCAAACTATCAGCAGGACAAGAAAGCTCATGAGATCAGCCCAGTCACCCGGGCCTTATCAGATCTCTGTCTTGTCCTTTTTAATTCCAATGAATTTATGTATGTCTACTAATGCCATGAATCCTTTTGTTTTCCCATCTCTGAGCCGCCGCGATTTTTTATATGGCCTGACTTCCTCCCTTGGTGCTCTCGCCATGACCGATCTACTGGCCAAGGATTCTCTACAAAAATATGATTTAAAAAAGCCCATGCATGAACCAAGGGCAAAAAATGTCATCATGCTTTTTATGGAGGGAGGACCTAGCCAGATGGATACCTTTGATCCCAAGCCCGAACTAAATAAGCTTCACAAAACCGAGTCGAAGAGAACGGGCACCTTGGAATCAGGAGAAAAGTTTTTTGTGGGCAGTCCCTATGGTTCTCGCAAGGTTGGCCAATCTGGATTGGATATGAGCGACCAATGGGTGTACCTGCCAGAGGTTGCGGATGAACTTTGTAATTATCGGGGTTGCTTTGCCGAGTCATTAAATCACCCAGAGGCCTTGTTTCACATGAATACAGGAAGCAGGCTGGGAGGAGATCCGGCAATCGGTGCATGGGCCAATTATGGGCTCGGTTCCGAAAATCAAAATCTGCCTGGGTATGTGGTTATGACTGAGCTCGCACTTCCCCAGGGTGGTTCAAGGAACTGGTCGAATGGATTTCTTCCCGGACAATTTCAGGGAACGAGATTACGTCCAACTGGTTCTCCCATCCTCGACTTGCATGGGCCTGCACACAAGAATCGCCAGCACCAGCGACAAGCCCTTGATCAACTGAAATTTTTGAATCAGCAGCATGCTTTCAAGCACCCTTACCATCAGGAACTGGAATCCCGCATGCAAAGTTACGAACTTGCCTATCGTATGCAGATGGAGGTTCCGGGCGTAATCGATCTAAATGGTGAAAGTGAAAAGACCAAAGAGGAGTATGGTATGAACCAGAAAGAGACCGCCGAGTTTGGAAAGCAGTGCCTGATGGCCCGAAGGCTGGTGGAAAAGGGCGTTCGTTTTGTGCAAATCTTTTCCGGCGGTTGGGACAGTCATGACTACATCGAGCGGGCTCATGCCGCCCGTATACGCAGCGTGGATAAACCCATGACCGCCCTGATCAAGGACCTTAAGAACCGTGGAATGCTCGAGGACACACTAGTCCTTTGGCTTGGCGAATTTGGCAGAACTCCCGACAATAATCGCAGGGGAGGAGTTTATGCTATTGGGCGGGGACACAACAACAAAGCGATGACTATTTTGATGGCAGGTGGTGGAGTCAAGGCTGGTACGATTGTTGGAGCCACTGACGAGATCGGGGCGGAAGCAGTGGAAGTGGCACATCCTATCCGGGACTTTCATGTAACCCTGCTTCACCTTCTGGGGCTGGACGACAATAAACTCACCTTTTTCCATGGGGGTAGGTACAAACAACTCAGTCAGTTCGGGGGGCAAGTGATCAAGGAATTGATTGCTTGATAATTAATCATTTGATGGGCCTGATGAAATTATTGCTCATTTGGGGTTTCCTTGTCTCATTTATCTGTTGTTTGGTTCAGGCAAAAAAACCAAATATTCTCTTTATCATGTCGGATGATCATGCAGCCCATGGAATCTCTGCATACGGTGGGAGGTTGGCCAAGATTGCCCCCACGCCCAACTTGGATCGATTGGCCAAGGAAGGTGCGATTTTCCGGAATGCCTTTTGCACGAACTCCATTTGTTCCCCATCCCGGGCTTCCATTCTTACCGGACAATACAGCCACACCAATGGAGCGGTAGATTTAAGTGGCAAGGTATTGCCTGGCAAACAGATGCTACCCATTGAAATGAAAAAGGCGGGTTATGAAACTGCCATGATTGGAAAGTGGCACCTCAAGGTTGAGCCCAAAGACTTTGATTATTACTGCGTGCTCCCGGGGCAGGGAAAGTATCATAGCCCGTCCTTCCGTGTAAGGGGTGAAAAACCTTGGGGTAAAAACCTGATCGAATTCCCAGAAAAACATTCCACTGATGTAATTACCGACCTTACCTTGGAATGGCTTAAGGGAAGAAAAAGGGAAAAGCCTTTTTTCCTGATGCATCACTACAAGGCTCCTCACGATTATTTTGAGAATGCCGAGCGATATGAATCCTACCTCGCCGACTCAGACATTCCCGAACCTGACTCTCTTTGGACAAGAAATCCCAAGTTCGGTTCTCTTGCCACCCGTGGTTTTAACGATGAACTGCTTCGCCATATTGGAACATCGATTGGCGGTCGCAACCCCAGGCGTTCCTATTTGCGTGATCTTCCCACTATGTTCCCCAATGAATTTCCCAAAGACTACGATCCAAAGAATTTCTCGGATGAAGAGAATACTCGCTTTGCCTACAATGCTTACCTCAAAAAATTTCTCCGCTGCGTCAAGGGAATCGATGATAATCTTGGCCGCTTGTTCGCCTACCTTGAAGCGACCGACCAGATGGAGAACACACTTATTGTCTACACCGCAGACCAGGGATTTATGCTTGGAGAACACGACTATCAGGACAAGCGCTGGATGTATGAGGAGTCGGCACGGATGCCGCTTTTAGTGCGCTATCCATCCTCCATTAATGCCGGACAGAACTGTGACGCCATCATAGAAAATGTTGATTTTGCCCCTACGCTTCTTGATTTTGCCGGGGCTTCGATCCCCAAATCCGTCCAGGGAAGATCATTCAGAGCAATTTTGGAAACGGGAAACGAGCCGAGGGGTTGGAAAAAAGCTGCGTATTACCGCTACTGGATGCAGATGGCCCATCACGACAATCCCGCCCATATCGGAATGAGAACCAAACGCTATAAACTCATTTATTTCTATGGATGCAACTATCAGGGGGAGTATCAAACCCCTGCCGGTTGGGAGCTTTACGATATGGTCAATGATCCCCAGGAGACCCAAAATATTTATCACAATCCAAAGCATGCGAAACTCGTTGCTTCCCTAAAGCAATGGTTAGTAAAACTTCGCAAAAAAGTCGGAGACGACGGGTCTCACTATCCAGAGTGCGAAAGAATCGTTCAAGAATTTTGGGATTACAGCCCAGAAGATCAAGCGAAGGCCCGCCGAATCTCAGCAGATTATTTAAAACGGCGTAACGCCGAGCTTGCCGAGGGTTTACTGAATCCCAAAACCTATGGCATCCCTTAGGGTATGAGCCTGCAAGTCTTGTCCACTTCGTCAGTATTTATGGATTTTTTGTGGCTCGAAGATACGGTTTCAACCGCTTTGTCCACTGCTCATATCCGCGATCATTGAGATGCAAATTATCCGTTCTCCAAAAGCCATCATAAAAGTTTAGGCCCGATTGGAGCAGAGTCGAAGAAATGTCTATAAAGGTTAAATTTTTTTCCGCTTCTGAGAATTTCTTTATCCTCTGATTAAGATCCTGATAGAGTTCCCACTTTGATATTCTTTTGGGGGATGGTTTGCATGATAAATAAATCAGTTTTACATCAGGCAGATCGGTATCAATTCTAGACCAAAGTTCCAAGAAATCTTTCTTAACTTGTGGTACGGTCTTTCCACTCCATAAATCGTTTTCCCCACAATATAACACAATCATACTAGGGCGGTATTTTGGGAAAAGCTGGTCATAGAAATGGAGAACATCAGATAAATGGGCTCCTCCAAATCCTCGGTTGATTGCATTTAATTTTGGGAAAAATTTTTGGAGGTTCCAGAATCGAATGCTTGAACTACCGGTAAAAAGAACCAGTTCTTTTGATGCATGAGGAGAGCTTTTATCTGCCTGATTGAATTCGTTAAAAGCCTTCTTAAATCGATTCGGATCTGGATTTACTTGCTCGGAAAAAATCTCAGGGCAAAAAGCCAAAACGAAGCAACTACATGTAATTTGTAAAAGCTTCCGAGAACTTCTCATTGCTGATGAGAATATTCGAAGTCTCCCCAGATTTTTCTCATCAAAGCAAAGGTTTGAGGATCATAGGT
>JAYNJW010000046.1:0-13178 GCA_038110535.1 Opitutia bacterium
TGGCTTCTACTTTTTCAGGTGACGCAGAACTTTCGGGCGGATCCTTCTTCTCGGGAGCATCCTTCTTCTCGGGAGCATCCTTCTTCTCGGGAGCATCCTTCTTATTTTCTTCCTTAGAATCAGAACCTCCCTCTTTCTTTTCGCTCTTGGCCATACTATCTGGAGTATCTTCCCGCTTAGCAGCTTCCTTAAGCACAGCTGCTTTTCTAGCGGCATCTCTTGCTGCCTGTGCAGCCATTTCCTTGCGTGCTGTTACAAAGGAAACAACGCACAAAATAATGTAGATTAACAAGAGCCCTGCAGATAAAAGCATACTGGTGGGCTTAAGGCTAGAGGCTTCGTAGATGTGGTAGGGTTCATTGCGCCACCAACTCATTTCAGCAAAAGCACCAGCTGTTTTGCCCGCAATGGAAAGAAATCCAAGCAGACCAATCAAAACTGCAAAGTGCATGATATGCTTCTTGGCATTGGGTGCCTGATCTGCAGCTACTGCTAACAAAATAAGAAGTAAACCGATGATTCCTGGAATAAGGGCAGTCCAACTCTTTCCAAACTCAAGGGAATCGCCCGGTTCTGGTGCGTTTTCCACATTTTCCCAGTTATTTGAGGTTAAGGTTACGGGGCCATCTGTGCCACCTACATTGTTATAGATAAAACGTAGCTTTGCGGTTTCGACATCAATATCGGACCAGGGAATCGATTCATAACTTTCTGTTCCTGCATTACTGTAGTTTTCAGACTCTTGCAGCAGTCCACCCAGGGTATCCCCCGATGAACTGGCGTACCAAAAGGATTGTGGGTCACCTTCCATTCTGCCAGCTTTTCGGGCATAGTTGTCCTCGTTGGTATTCTTTGCATGTCCCTCATTTAATTTGTGCACGATCCACCAGACATTTTCACCGGCAGAATCATCACACGGCATAAAGTCCAGCATAACTTCTTGTTCTCCGTCTGAGAGGATAAACTCGGCATCGCTGGCCCAGGGGCCGGATAGCTTGATCGATAGGCTTGGATCTTGTGCTAGGTAGCTGATTAATCCGGTCAGAATAAGAATTCCGCCAAGAATGAAGGATGGTATTTTAAGCATCCTTCTAGAAAAGCCTCTTTCCGGAAACAGGCAAGCCCGTAAAGTTTAAAAATCCGCTCGTTTAAAGGTCAAAATCGCTTATCTTAACAGATATATTTATTTTGAGATGACGGTTGAAACCATTACAGAGGAAAAAACAGATGAGGAGATTGACCTGGATCCTGTCTGGCGGGTGGTTGTTCTCAATGATCCTGTTAACCTGATGAACTATGTGGTTATGGTATTCCAGAAGGTTCTTGGTTTTGAGGAGGCACGAGCGATTAGGCATATGAGAGAGGTTCACGAAAAAGGACGCTCGATCGTTTGGTCTGGAGGCCGAGAAAGAGCAGAAACCTTTGCCTATCAATTACAACATTGGCGTTTGCAAACAATTCTGGAGCGGGATGATTGAGTTTCAATTACAGGTTGATTCACGAATCACCCGTGCCGTTGCCCCTTTGATTGTAAAGTGCTTTTCCGATTGCGGGAAAGTATCCAACCCGTCCTTTCCCTATCCGGAGGAACAAGACAAGGATTTAGCCGAAGCATGGAAGAATAGTTTGAGGGAAGAGATGTTGCAGGATCGTCAATCTCTTGCCCGCTTTTTGAACAACCCAAAGTTTGCCCACGGCCATGTTGAATTGAGGGAGGATGGGGCCGAATTTATCCTACGGGCGATAACCGAGGTCCGCTTGCATATTCGTGAGTCATGCCTCCAGTCATTTTCAGACAGTGAGTTAGAATCGGGAGAGTTTTCTCTGCCCCATAAGCCCAGGGATCAACAATCCTTCTATCTGGCTTATTTGGTATTGGCAGAGGTACAGGAGGGACTGATTGCGAGAATGGTGTAAGGCGGGCAGTTGTTAGCCTGCTCTTAGGATTTGATTGTTTGCCACGGCGATACCACCAAGCATTGCACCAACAATGCCCACATAGCCCTGATCAGTCCCCGCCAAAAATAGGTTTTTAAATCCGGTTGACCCATCCCTCCTCTTGGTTGGTGAACCATACAGTGTACCGTTAATATGGCTGGTGAATCGTTTGACCGTGGTCGGGGTGAAGGTATCGGTCAGGCGGGTTTGCTCCAACAATTTTACCCGATGAATTTTTCCATTGGGCAAATATTGCATGGCTTGCTCGAGAATGGTTGTTTCCCAGCTTGTTTTTTGTTCCCTGTATTCATCCGCTTCCAAGGCCGACCACAGGGAAAAATTGGCTGGATGTGTCACCCGTAACTTTGCTTCCTTGCCCCCTTGGGGAGATCCATAATTGTCGGGCATGCAGATCACTCCTGATCTCAGATCGACTAAGGTGTCGGGACAATTGTAATCAAACTTTTCGGATTCATTGAAGAAGACAACCGTCTCGTCCCATCCGAAGTCGGTCGGGTGTCCCTCAAAGACCTGGATTGATTCGATGATACTAAATTTTCCCGTTTCCGCTTCTTTTCCTTCGAGCATACTAAGATTTAGCAGTTCTTCTGTCTCCCGAATTCCACAGGTAGAAATAATTTGCTCGGCACGAATGATTTCGCCCGATTCCAAGGTTACCTCAGTAGCAATGTCTCCCTGTGTTCTGATTGAATGAACCCCACAGTTCATTCTTCTCTCCACGCCCAATTCTTTCAGCTTTTGGGTCAACGGATCAAGCAAGGCCCGGATACCAAGTTTGGGTCGTGCTAAGCCTTGCCTAAAAATGGCATCAAAAAGCATGATAAAAGTGGGGAAGTCGATATCGTTAGGCCGGGCAGAGCCATAGTAACAGGTTGGACAGAGGAGCATTTCTGCGAGTAATGGATCAATCGAGGAATCGGCCAGAATCGATCGGGTGGAAAGTTCTGGCGCATCCACAGAATAGGCAGGAAATTGCTCCATTTTTTGGAGAAGGCGGGAAAAGGAATCAATGGATCGTGGGAAATTCTCTGCGATTTGACTGAGAAAGTATTCAAAGTCGTTCGTGAAACAGAGAGATTGCCCGCCAAAGGTTATGCGGGAGCTAGTTTGGGGAAGAAGATTAAGATCATCAATCGGTAACCGGAGCTGTCTGCACAACTTCAGCAAAGGCGAGGATTTGCCTGATGAGGGAGATGGATAATTTGTCAGGGCGTGCAGACCAACATCAAACTTTCTGCCTTTTCGTGCATAAAAACTATTCAGACCACCCACCACATAGTGTTTTTCAACGAGCAGGACCTTCTTGCCAAACATAGCAAGCCTAAGGGCAGCGGACAAACCTGCCAGTCCAGCACCAATGATCAGAACCTCAGTATTGGTGGAGGAATCAGAGGAATGGATTGGTCTTTGGGTCGGCAACGAAGCTAGGACAGGTCAACCGGCCCCGTTTATCTAGGCAGCAGTGCCAGCTTCAAATTTAGGAAGCAGATAATTGGCACAACTGTCCAAGGATTCGAGCTCGCGGTACTCGGCCTCGGGCACATCGATGCCGTGCTGTTTGCGGAGTTCCATCACAATATCAAGAAAATCCATCGAGTCCAAGTCGAGTTGATCCCGGAGTCTGACGTTAGACTTAACATCGTTAAGGTCTTCATCCGGAGCGATTTCCGCAATTATGTCGAGTACGATTTGTTTGACTTTTTCTTTGTCCATCTGATCAGTAAGATAGCTTATTTATCTTACGCATCAAACTTTTTCAAGATAAGAACGGAATTGATTCCAAGCATGCCAAAAGAATTATTTAGAATCACCTTAATTCCACCCTCTTTGGGATGTGGTTTTCCGATCACAAGACCAGGAACAGAGCAGGCTGGGTCCAAATTTTCCACATTGATAGTGGCATGAGCAATTCCATCCTCGAGTGAAGGTAAATTACCGGCTAACTCGATGGCACCCGCAGCACCCATTGAGTGCCCGATGAAGCTTTTGGTGTTATTGACTAAGGTTGATTTGCTCTCGCCAAATAAATTACGAATGGCTTTACATTCCTGCTCATCACCTTGGGGGGTGGAAGTGGCGTGGGTGCTGACTAAATCGATGTCATCGGGGCACATATTTGCATTAGCAAGTGCCTGCCTCATGCATTCTTCCTGCCGTTCTGGGTTGGGAAGAACATAGTCCGTACCGTCTGAATTGATGCGGTATCCAGCCACTTCTGCGATAATTTTCGCACCACGCTTTTGGGCGTCCTCCAGACGTTCAAGCACATAGATACATCCTCCTTCACTAACCACAATACCATTTCGATCCTGATCAAACGGACGGCTTGCCTTGGTCGGATCTTCATGGGAGGCAAGAGCTCCCTGGCTTTTGAACCCTGCAAAGATGCCGTATGCTCGAATGCTCTCACTTACTCCTCCGGCCAGAGCATAATCACACTCTCCCAGTCTTAATTGTTGAACGCCCTGGATAATTCCAGCATTTCCAGCCGCACATGCCGCACCAATGGTGTAATGAGGACCAGTCAGACCCAGGTTTACAGTAATCTCACCAGCAGGGTTGTTGGCCACGGTTCGAGGATTATGGTGATGGGTCCAATACTTTACATCCTCCTCGTAATGATCAAATAGTTGGCATACTTCAGTCTCCGTCTCGACATTGCCATGTTCTGTTATTCCCAGATAAATTCCCATTCTGGAAGAATCAATTTCATCAAGATTCAAGCCGGCATCGGCAATGGCTTCGTTGGCACAGTAAATGGCAATGCTTCCAGCCCTGGTGCCCACACGTATTTCTTTACGTTTTTGGTACTTTGTCTGGTCAAAGTCACAAACTCCTGCCGGTTGCTCACCCATATTGCGGACTGGAAAAAGGGAAACCCCGCTCTTGCCTGAAAGGAGGGCTTCCCGGTAGGTGGGCAAGTCATTTCCCAGCGGACAGGTTAGTCCGATTCCGGTCAGTACAATTCGTGGAAGTTGGTTCATATTCACAAGGATCAAAAAAAGAAATGAAGGACGCAGGCGAGTTTGGCAAGCTACCAAAACTCAAAAAGTGCTCAGTACCTAATTTGATAATTATCGATTCTTTTGCGCAGGGTTGCCCGGGTAATGCCTAGGAGATTGGATGCTTTAACCTGATTGCCCCCACTTTCCTGAAGTGCTCTGCGGATTACTTCTTGTTCCATTTTTTCGATGATATTTTTTTCGTGCTCTGCCCGCAAATGAGCATAGGCAATGTCAAAACTTTCTTCTAAACTGATGGAGGAGGGCGGAGATCCGCCCGGTTTTTTTTCTGCAATCCTTTTTTCAGATGGATTCGAATTTAAATGCCCAAATACAGGGACAGGTTTCTCCGTTTTGCTTATTACTGAATCAGGAATTTTTTCAGGCGTGGATGAAGTAACTGAAGATTCAGTCGTAACAGGCTCAATGGCGTTCGTTGGTATTAGGGTTTGCGGTTTGGAAGCCTGCAAGTTTTGAGGCAAATCTTTGGCCAGAATTCGCTTTCCTTTGGAAATGACTGATGCCGAATGAAGGGCATTTTCCAGTTCCCGTACATTGCCTGGCCATGAATATTCCTTGAGGATCTCCATGGCTTCCGTAGAGATTTCTTTGACTCCAGTTGAAAATTTCTTGTCCAACCGAACGAGCATAAAGTTAACCAACTCCGGGAGATCCTCCATACGGTTGCGTAAGGCGGGAGTTTCAATTCGGACAACATTTAGACGATAGTACAGGTCTTCACGAAAGGTTTTTTCCTGAACCATGGATTCCAAGTTTTTATGGGTTGCAGCGATTAAACGCACATCCACTTTCTTGATCTTGGTGCTACCAACCCTTTGAATTTCTCCTTCCTGAATGGCTCGTAGAATTTTTGTCTGAGTGGGCAGGCCCATATCGCCAATTTCGTCCAGAAAAAGGGTTCCGCCATGGCAAATCTCAAACTGTCCAGCTTTGGGTTCGGTAGCTCCGGTGAAGGCTCCTTTTTCATGCCCAAATAATTCACTCTCTATAAGGTTTTCCGGGATTGCCCCGCAATTGACCGCGTGGAATGGACCATCTGACCGGTGACTATGCCGATGGATACAACGGGAGACCAGTTCCTTCCCGGTACCACTTTCTCCGGTGATCATGACGGTGGCTTCGGATGCCGCAACCTGTCCCACTTGTTTCAAGACCTGTTGCATTTGCTCCCCGCTTCCCACAATTCCTTCCTCAAAATCTTCTTGGTTGAGAAGCCGCTTGGAAACGCTTTCCGAATTTCCAGAATCTATACTGGCCTTGAGTGCTTTTGCCACCATTTCCTTAAGCTTGGCTAGATCAAATGGCTTGAGTACATAATCGAATGCTCCATGCTTCATTGCCTGAATGGCGGTCTGGGTAGTTCCATATGCTGTCATTAAAATAACCAGAGATGATGGAGCTGCTGTGCGTAAATGTTGGAGCGTTTCAATGCCAGAAATTCCGCCCATCCGATTATCTAAAAAGATCAGGTTGGGGTTTTTCTTTTCGGCAACCTCGATCCCTTGCTCTCCGGAATCTGCTGTAAGAATATTGTGACCATCTGGAGAAAGAACACGATCGAGGGAATAACGAATCTCTGCATCGTCATCGATGATTAAAATAGTAGAGTTTTGAGAATTTGCCATAAAACTAAGCTAATTATCTTCATCCAATCGCTATCTGGGTAAAGCCCAAAGCAATAAAATTATTCAATCTGTTGTTTGCGTTGACTGTGCGTGCACAGAGGTACATATTAATTCGCTTAAGGGCCAGGGTAGCTCAGGTGGTTAGAGCGTCGGACTCATAACCCGAAGGTCGGCGGTTCAAGTCCGCCCCCTGGTACCACTTTGAAAAACTCTTTTCTTTGTGTCTGAGTTTTTACTTTCTACTCGTTATTATTCTTGTAGAACCTTTCGAAAAGGCTGCGTTTAGGAGTGTCCGTTTCTGATTTTTGGTCGTCTTTCAGCGAGGATGAGGACTTTGCATTTTCTGCATGATCTCGCACTTGAGGACTTACCGTAATTTCCTCTTCCGCTGCTTCAGCAAGGGGAACATCTGCATCTGGTGCTTGAGTTGCTGGTTGATACAAAGGTTGGGGTGATTCCACGGATTGAGGGTCGGTAACTGGAGTGGGGGCAGGTGCCTCGAAGTTTTGGCTCAATTGAAGCATGGGCTTAGGAGACTCAGGCACATCATTTGCGGGAATAAGAGATGCCGTTTCGGAATCAAACAAGGGTTCACCCCGTTCTTCCTTTTGAATTTGATCTGCAGTTTTTCCCACATAGGTACGGAACACTAAGTCATGGTCGGGGTGTAGCCAGAATCTTCCCCCTTTGTACGAATTTCCCTCAGCGAATGCGAATGCACCAAACCATGCACGCTTATCTCCAATCTGGTCGCATACGATGAAATACATTTTTCCTGCCTGCTGGGGAATTTCTCCTCTCATTTGCAAAGTGATCCATCCACTGTCTATTTCAGTCAGTCCCTGCAAGGCCAACTGGTTGACAATTTCTTCGCGGGTTAAGCTCCATTCACCAAATTTTGGGCCCGAGTCAGGATTACCGGCACGGATAAAACCGCTCATGCTTGATCCGTAGTGTTCAGATATTGTGTAATTGGGTTTTCCAAAAAGCATAATCTTCGTAAGAATGCCATCCTTGCCCGCAGTGTAGCTCATCCAATTCTTTTTTCCGACATGACTAAAACTGGTCTCGTGTTGCTCTTTAAAATATTCCTGAAACTGATCTAGCTCCTCGATATAAACAACTGGTGCCGGCTGGGTCGGTTTTCCCGCCACTTTGTCTCGATTGTCTACAGTGGGGGGGAGGGTGGTATGATCCTTCGTGTCGGGCTTGTCGTCCGAACAGCCAAAAAGAAGGGCAGAAATTAAAAGGATGCAGAGAAGACGGAAAAATGAAAGGTGAAACATGAGGGCTATGGGGTAATGTTTATTATGCAAACAAGGTAATGTTCTTCTTGCAAGTTCGAATAAAAGAGAATCTATTTTCGGCAGTATTTTACCTCTAGATATGGACACATTGACATTTTGGTTGCCCCTCATCCTTCTTTTTATCTCTGCATTGATAGGAGCTGTAATCAAAAGAAAAGCCTGTGATCATTGTTTAAAAAAGTTTAATTCCAATAAGATTTTACTCCCATTGCCATCAGGTGAATGGATATGTGGTCAACTTGAAGTTTTTGCTCAAGGAGTTGAGTTGCAAATGGTTGCAGAAATTTCGGAAGATAATTTACAAATCCATTCCCGGATTATTCACTCTGCTGAAGTGGGGAAGATTCCTTATTTTGTTAGGCAAGCACCCGACCCGGATACCCTGCTAGGCTTGAAGTGGCGAAAAGACAGGGAAAGACTGCTTCACCCTCCCATTCAAGACAGGTTCAAACGTTCGGTCCTCAACTGTTACAATATGTTGCGTGATTCTTTTGCCCAAGCTCTTAAAGCAATTATTGGTTCTGTTAGTAAGGATACCCGGCTTGGGAAGGCCAAGGATTCTGACAAACGATTTCAGGAAATGCAGAGCAACCTGACCGGCATGGTACCTAATGCCTGGGAACCAATCTTGGAAAAATATCGTGGCAAACGGGTGGCAATTGAACGAAACCTAGAGGCAGGAATCATTTCTGAATCTGGAATTCTTGAGGATTACTCGAGTAAATATTTGCTCCTCCGAGATGTCACCTTGTGCGAAGAATCCCTCAAGGAGCACTTGGCTGATTTAGGGTGCACAAGTGCCTGTGCCTATGATGTTCTTTATTCGCGCACTGAAGCCGTTCTTAGGTACTCGCTCACTTAATTGAAGGAAAACCCAAATCAACAAGCTAACTTGACCAAGGCTCATAAATGAGTAGAGTTGTAGGTTCGACTTCTGCATCGTTCGAGAAGTTTCATTAGTTCTTTTCCTTACTCCTAATTATTTGGGAATCTATCGACAGTTGTTTGCAGTCAGGCCGTAAATCGGAAGACTAAGGGCAACACGAGGGTACCCACCTGGACCTAGAAGGTCATATAACTGATGCATGCGATGAACGGCGAACGTGGAAGTCTCCACTTTAATCTTTAATTGTTTTATGGAGAGTCTAATTCTTTCCATTCATTTTTGTTGGCATTGAAGATCATAAGTTTCGTACCGACAGGTCTAAAGTATAGCCATCCCGATTCTTTATCAGAGTATACCCATGGGTAGTGAGTAAACCACATCCAACCATTTTGGATTTTGTTTGCTGGTTGTACACTCGCAGACTTGGATGAATAGATGATTTCTTGGTTGCCCATGCCATCGGTATAACTAATGGCAACAGAGACTGCTTTTCCTTGAAAACTTTCTGTGAGAGTAAGCAAAGAGGAGTGCTCTCCTTCGATCATTACATCGTCTGCATACCATTGGTAATAAAGTGTTCCCAGTCCGTCTGGATCAGACAAATTTTGAACAGCTTGAATCGTATTGCCAACAGTTAGGTTCCCATCAATGAAAACAATTCCACTTGGATTGCTGTTCGAAAATTCATATTCCAGAACCTTTAATCTTAAAGCGGTGGGCATTTCTCGAAAATATCCCGGAGAAGTTATCTGATCTCTGGCAGATACCTCAATCCATTCATCTTCGTCTTCTGAGTAATCACTTTTATAAACCTCGATTGTTAATTGGACAGTGGAAATATTCTGATCAAAAACGACTGAGCTTGGGTATACTGCCGATTTAAAGCGAAGATCCAGCCAGCTTTCCACACCTTCATCACTTTCCTTGTAGTCCCAGTAGAGATTTTCAGAAAAGTCCCAATCCAGAAAAACAGTGGCTTCCTCCCCAATATATCCATCGGAGCGTTCCAAGAGAAGGTAATAGATATTAGCGGACTCATTTGTGCTTGGTTCCATCAAGTCTTGCCCATTGTTAAGACTCATGGTTAAAACCGGAGCTTTCCACGATTGATTCAAATCAAAGTTTCCTAACTCCGAAATTAGCTCACCAGATTCTGGCTGGGGCAGGGAAGTGCTTTCTTTACCATAAATTTTAACAAGTGCACTTATATCCAATTCGGTAAAGCTCGGCTTACCGTCTGCATCGAGTTCAGTTAGGTAAGACATCACCGTGTCGTTGCTGGTCAAGGTAGTATCAATGTCCCCGTCATCTCCATTATGAGGATGTTCCAGAGCGAGAGCGTGGCCGAGTTCGTGAAACGCTACATGTTTCCACGCACCTTCTTGTGACTTGGCAAACCTCGATGCGTGAGTGTAGGCCGACTGGGCAATTTCGAGGGTGGCCAAGGATTCCCTGGTGACCGTGCCGTCACTCCAGTAACTAGTGAGCGGACTCGAATAGAGCCCTGGAGTGCCAGCGGATGTATAATAATCAGTGTGATTATAAATCACCATCTGGGAGTGATTATTATCGGCAGAGATCAGCACAAATTCGGGTTCGATAATCGAATCTGCAAAGGCAAGCACTTCAAGCCACCAATCCCTGAACTCGCCATCGATTGAGGAGTCGAAACTAATGTAAATATACCCATCATCTGGAAAAAGATAACTGGCATACAGTTCATCTTGGTCCAGAGAAGAACCGGTCGCGATGATCGGGTCCGTGTTAAAATTTTCTTCCGACTGACCTAAAGCAGATGTACAGACGAGAAAAAGAGATAGTATTATGGAAACTATCCAACCCCGTAAAAAAACGGTGCTACTCCATTTCTCGCCAAGTCTCATCAACTACACTGTAGACCATCAGCTTGGAACCGGAAGCATGAAAATATAACCAGCCACCTTCCACATGTGAGTAGACCCATGGGTAATGGTCGAACCACATCCATCCTTTGGAAGCAGGCATATCTTGGCCCTCGGAATAGTAATTGAAGCTACCACTTCCACCTTCAGACAGGGTGCCAGTTGCGGTAGAGGAATAAGTAAGCTTTAAAACTGTACGGTATTCTCCTTCGTCATAGGCGGGAATGGTGAGTACGCCCTCGTTATCTCCGGATTTGACATAGCCGTAGGTTGATTCCTCAGAACCGTTGGCGGACTTTATGGTAACCGCTCCATTATCCTTAAAAACATATGTGGTGGAGCCTGCGATGATCGAATCCCCGGTGAGGCTGTCGGGAGAGTTGCCGGCGGATGCATCCGCCAGCGTAAAGCTGCCGGTGTTACTGGGACCCCCATTTTCCTGCCACTGGAATGTTCCTTCGGTTTCAGAAGTGAAGGAAAGGGTGGTGGTTTCGTCCAAGCTCGTAGTCAAAGTCCCCGAGTTTCCGCTGGCACTCCAAGTGTAGGTTATGTTGGATACTTCGCTATTTTGAAAATTGCTTTCCTGATGGTAGAAGATGGCATTGGTTTCATCGATGAATTGGTAGACATCATTCATCGTGCCCTGATAAATTTTCCCAACGAGTGTGGATGGGGCATATTCGGGATCCGGTTCAGGTGCTCCCTCCGTGACTGAAAAACTGGAAAACCCAAGATCCCCCTCTGCTAGTGGCAAAATTTTATCAGAACTAGTTTCATCATCGTAATAACTAGGCATTACAAAGTCCATGAATGGTGCGACGATGCTTAAATCTGGATTTAGCCAATTAGTAAATTCATGAGTTGATTCATCACCTGTGTAGGTATTTTTTTCCGTCACTACACCAGTTTTCCAATTTAATTGAGAAAGGGTATTCCATTTTCCGTTAGCAAAGTATTGGGCGTAAATGGTGCTGGATGAACTTGTATTAAAGAGTCGAAAATCTTCCTCATTTGCCAGAGAATCTGTCCACATTGAAGTATATTGATCACTGAAAGAGTTAAAACTTTCTACATAAATTTTAGCCAAAATTGTGTCTGTTCCTTGTTTTCCGATTGAAATATCAAAGCTAAAACCTCCTTCTTCTAATTCAGCGTCCACTCCAACTAAAGCTCCACCTTTTCCCTGTTGTTCCGAAAGCTTATTGAAGGCAGTTCCTTCAACTACCCAATCCTCTTTTAGCGAGAGAATACTGTTTGCATTAATATCTTGCCATCTGTCGTCCAGGTCATAGTAAGTTCCGCTTATCAGAAACTTCCCATCCTTGACAGTAGTGGTAATTCCCGAATGAGATCTGATCGGCCATAAAGTTGTGCTCACTGAATAGTCATCGAAACTATCATTAAAATAATGGCCAAATGGGAGGTCTTGATCTTGGTATACATTAAGAGTAAATGAGCCTGAACCTGTACTTCCTGGATGTACAAATGTGAAAGTGCCAGTTGTAGAGTTTTGAAAATTCAAAGTTATGTCGACCGTACCCCCAATCAATAATCCTGCAACAGTGGACGACTTTCTAGTCCATGCAATGGCTTCCGGATACCATTGGCCATTTTCTTCTCCTCTCTCTAGCCCAGTTGTATTTGATATAAAGTGAAAAGTGTGAGTTTCTTCTTCGTTATCAACATTTCCATCTGAATCAACTGAGCTTATAATTTTTAGAGCTATTTTATAACCAGTTGGATCGTTTGGTACATAACCATGAGCGAGCGAGCAAAGAATTGTGCTCGCAAGAACGAACGGGAACAGAAGGCGATAGGAAATAAAATTCATCCAATCCTACATGAAGATGAATCTACAAAACGCAATTGTTTAACTACTGGCGGGAATCGTGTATTTCCTGAAAAGATATAAACTTTACGCTATGGATATTTGATCTACTGCATTTCCCGCCAAACCTGGTCTTTGTGGCTGTAGACCATCAGCTCGGAACCAGAGGCATGAAAATATAGCCAACCGCCTTCCACATGGGAGTAGACCCATGGGTAATGGTCGAACCACATCCATCCTTTTGTGACTGGAAGTTCCTCGGCGGTAAA
Organism: Opitutia bacterium; assembly: GCA_038110535.1. Lineage (GTDB taxonomy): Bacteria > Verrucomicrobiota > Verrucomicrobiia > Opitutales > Seribacteraceae > Chordibacter. The sequence goes on from JAYNJW010000046.1 coordinate 12,799, forward strand.
ATCTCCTATTGTAAAGGTGTCTGTGCCTGATTCTTTGAGGAAATTTTGCCCACTAGTATCCGTGTCCCAGTTTTCCCATTCAACCGTGCCGCCTGAATTACTGGTAAAAGTGAGTTTCAATACCTTGTCTTTCTCTTCCGGTGTACCGTCCAGATAGAGGGTGGCAGTCGTTCCACTGGCATCCCATTGGTAGGATTGGTCTTCCCAATCACCTGTGTCTAGATCTTTTACTTTTGCAGAGCCTTGCTCATTTGCCATGACTAGAATGGGCAGCCCACCAAAGATGAGTTTTTTATTGGTAAGCAAGGCAGGTGCTTCAACAGGTAGAATAGACTCGTCGAAATCGGAAAGGATAAAGGTGCCAATCGCATTGGTTGGAT
>JAYNJW010000047.1:0-6957 GCA_038110535.1 Opitutia bacterium
GCTCAGCCAACTTCTTGCTCAGGATCTTACGAAACTAAAACCGGCTTTGGTCAGCGTAGTCAAACCTGGCGATTACCGGGTGGAAGATGCCCTCCGCAACACAGTTAAGGAATACGGTGCAGATTGGGAAGTCCGGGAGGACGAACATTTTCTCTGCTCCAATGCTGAATTTGAAGAACATGCCATGGGCAGAAAATCCCTGCGGATGGAATTTTTCTACCGGGAAATGCGCCGGAAATACAAGGTGCTTATGGATGGAAAGGATCCAGTCGGAGGGGCTTGGAACTTCGACAAAGACAACCGGGAAAGTTTTGGAAAGCAGGGACCACCTCCCTCCCCCATGGTTCGTGGGTGCAAGGCCGATGACATCACCAAAGAAGTTATCGAGTTAGTAAACGACCGTTTCCCGGATCATCCAGGAGACCTTCGGCAATTCATCTGGCCAGTAACGCCACAACAAGCCGAAAATGCACTCGCCCAATTCATTGACGAATGCCTGCCCTGCTTTGGCCGTTTTCAGGATGCGATGTGGACGGATGAATATACCCTCTTTCATTCCCTGCTCGGTTCTCCGATCAACCTGCGCCTGCTTGATCCCCGCAAGGTTATTAAAGCAGCAGAACAGGCTTATTTAAAAGGCCTTGCCCCCCTGCCCGCAGTGGAAGGGTTTATCCGACAAATTCTTGGTTGGCGGGAATATGTGCGGGGAATTTATCACTTACGGATGCCGGAATATCGGGAGCTGAATTTTCTCGAAGCAGATCAACCCTTGCCCGAATTCTTCTGGACCGCAGATACCGAAATGGCCTGCATGCGTTCCTGCCTGAAACAGGTACTGGATACCGGATATGGTCACCACATCCAAAGATTAATGGTGATCGGCCTGTACTCGCTGCTACATGGGGTACGACCGGGAGAAATCAATGATTGGTTTTTGGCCAATTATGTGGATGCGGTCGACTGGGTGACCACCCCCAATGTGGTGGGTATGTCCCAGTTTGCGGACGGGGGAATCATGGCATCCAAGCCCTACTCCGCCACTGGTGCCTATATCGATCGGATGAGCAACTACTGCAAAAATTGCCGATTCAAGCCCAAGGAGTCGACCGGACCAGATGCCTGTCCTTTTACTACCTTGTACTGGGACTTTCTCAACCGGCACCGGGATCGCCTGGGGGGTAACCAGCGCCTCGCAATGCAAATGCGCAACCTCGCCCGTTTATCCGAGGAAAAACTGATGGAGATCAGAAAAGGAGCAGATTCCCTGCGTCGTCGCTCCTAGGCCCTTCCCCATGGTTGGGTTCGCCCATGCGGGCATAACCTAGTAAGTTTTCCAGCGTATCCACCTCCTTGGGATCCTTGTCCTTACGCCACCTTTGGATGCGGGGAAAGCGCAAGGCAATCCCGGACTTATGCCTGCCCGATGCTCTGACTCCCTCAAACGCCACCTCAAAAACAATGCCTGGCCTTACGCCGCGAACAGGACCAAATTTCCCAGTTATATTTTTGCGGACATAGCGGTCGATCTCCCGCAACTCCTCATCGGTAATCCCCGAGTATGCCTTGGCCACGGTGACAAACTCTCCTTTTCCATCCAGTACCGCCAGGGTGTAATCAGAGTAGAGATTGGCACGCTTACCATGTCCGAGTTGGGCACCGACCACCACCATATCCGCTACGAAAGGATCGATCTTCCATTTATACCAGTCTCCCTTTACCCGACCGGATGAGTAAACAGAATCCTTGTGCTTGAGCATCAATCCCTCCACCCCTCGCTGCCGGGACTCTTCCCTGCTTTGGCCCCAGGCTACCCAGGTTGCTCCTGGAACCGGTGGGGACAGCCGAATAGGAAAGCCCTGAGGTAAGGCCGTTACCAAATCCTGCAGCATTTTTCGACGCACCTGAAAGGGGAGCTTCCGTAAGTCCTTTCTCTCCTTCCGCAAAAGATCATAGGCCATAAACTGCACGGGTTCTTTCTTTACCAAGGATGGCCCAGGTTCTTTCCGGCCGAGGCGTTTTTGCAATCGATTGAAAGATCGCAGGCCCTCCGGCCCCCAGGCAAGAATCTCTCCATCGATGACAAGCCCCGCGGGTAAATGAGGGATCATTTCCAGTAATTCGGGAAAGGACTCACCGGTCGATTCTTCCCCTCGGGTCCACAATAGCCCGTGGTTTTCCTCGCTCAATAATTGACACCTAACACCATCCCATTTCCATTCCGCCCACCAGTCCTTTGGATCTCCAAGTGCCTCTGGTTTCTCCTGCAAAGGACTGGCCAGACAAAAAGGAAAAGGACGGCACCACCCATCCTCCTCCCGCTCCTCACCGACGATCCGGTCAAAGGTTTTTTCCCGGGGGTCCCATTCACCGGAAATCCGTTGCGAAATAACTGCAGGATCCACCCCCGCCACTTCAGCCAAGGCCCTGCAGAGGTTGCCGCGGGAAACCCCGATCCGGAATCCGCCAGTCAATAACTTATGGAAAGGAAGGAGATCGATAGACCGCAGTTTGCTCCATGTTTCCACCAAAATTTCCTGCCTTTGCATTGGATCGGCTGTTCCAAGAGGAAAAAGGATTTCCTCCACCACTTCAGACAAACTGATTGCTTGAGCATCGGGGTTTCCCCGAATCAATAGGGAAAGGGTTTCGGCGAGGTCACCCACTCGCTCGTAACTCTCTTCCAACAACCAGAGGGGAAGACCTAACCTGCTCGCGGCCAACTCCCTTAATTCTCCCGTTCGCACAGCCCCTTTGATCCGGTTGCCAGCAAGAAACCAAGCGGCCCAACCCGCATCTTTGGAATCGGCCTCCCTAAAATATTTGGTCATGCACCCAATCCGATCCCCCGTCTTGGTCATCCCATCAAGGTCGTGAAAAAGCTCTGCAAATCCCTGCATATATTATTCTTCCTCTGTGCGATGGTAAGCACCCTGGAGCATTGATGCCTGAATTCCCTGCTCGCAGAGATACCTAGCGAGCGGATCACCATCCCCGTGAGTTAATTTGATTTGCTCGGCGCCGGTCCCCTTGATCACTTCGAGCAGGCCTGCCCAATCCGCATGGTCGGAGAGAACAAATCCACGATCAAGGTTCCGTCTCTTTCTTGCTCCACGCACGGCCATCCATCCAGAAGCAAATCCACGCTCTGCCCCCTTGAAACGACGTGTCCAACCGGCATCCTCTACCGCTGGAGGAGCTACAATCATCGCACCGGCCCAATTTCCATGGCCTTCTTTTACTTTCTGCACTTTGGGGAATTTGACTCCTGACGATTGATAGACTGGTAGGAAGGGATGAACTGCCCCATGAGCATAGATTGGCCCGATTGAAGAATCGAGCCCTCGTAATACCCGCTGAGCCTTGCCCAATGAATAAGCAAAGAGCAGGCTCGGTTTCCCAGCCCTGGCATTATCACTCCACCATTGATTGATTTGTTGGTGAACTGTTTCTTCTTTTTCCCATTGATACACCGGTAGGCCAAAGGTGCATTCGCTGACAAAAACATTGCACTTCACCAGTCCGAATGGCTCGCAACTACGGTCGTGCTGGGGTTTGTAATCCCCGCTGACCACCCAGACTCTGCCCTTCACCTCCACCCGGATCTGGGCAGAGCCAAGTATATGGCCAGCTGGATGAAAAGATACCAGGGCATCACCTATTTTTCGGGTTTCCCCGTAGCAAATTCCTTCGGCTATTATTTCCTCACCCAAACGTAATTTCAGCAAGGGCAGGCAGGCCTGAGAAACCAAATAAGATTTGTGCCCGGACCGGGCATGATCACTGTGGGCATGAGTGATTAGTGCCCGCTCCACCTGGCCTCGGGGATCAATGTAGAAATTTCCTGCAGGGCAGTATAGCCCTTCTGGACGAACAACTAATGGTTCTTCCATCAGACAGACAGAATTCCGGAATCTGAATCAGGCTCCTTCCAAAAAAGAAAAATTTTTTTTTGCATGATCTAAATAATACTCACCTTCGTACTATTACTTGTTATGGCACCATATAGTTTCAAGCAAATGAATGATTCGAACGATCCAGTCGGTCGTTTCATGACTGACCGTTCACGCATGACTCCCCCTACAAAGGAAGAATACAATCAATTGTTCAGCGAATTGCACAAAGGATCTGAATCTGCCAAGCAGGAATTGGTTGAACGGCATATTCGTTTGGTAGCATCCATCGCTCTGAAATTTCGGCAAGTCAATGTACCAATGGAAGATGTTATGGCTGAGGGCATTCATGGACTCATTATCGCCATCGAAAAATTTGATCACACCCGTGGTATCAAACTCAGCACCTATGCGGCTTGGTGGATTCGCCAACGAATTCAACGGTTTGTCAGCAAAATGGCGGAAGCGGTTTCTATTCCTCACGATGTTTCTCAGGGAAAGCGTAAGGAGAATAACCTCCGTACTGAGCTTCAAATTTCTTTGGGTCGTGAGCCAACAGAAAAAGAGATTTCGGATGCCCTTGATGATCGTCGTAACCTTTCCGGTCGGGTTAAATATGCCCCCGCCAGCACTCTTTCCTTGGATGAGCCATTCTCTGAAGATTCTGATCATTCTCTCATTGATATGATGTCGGACGAAACTGACACTCAAAAATCTTACCGAGAAGATGGTTCCCTTGCAGATGATATCAGGGTTGCACTCGGATTCCTCGAACCTCGTGAACGCAAAGTTTTGAGCATGAGGTTCGGTCTTACTAAGGATAAAGAAGCGATGAAACTCGATGATATCGCCGAAACGCTTGAAGTTTCTGGAGAGCGTGTCCGGCAATTGGAATCCCTAGGCTTGCGCAAACTTCGTGCCGTGGTAATGAACAATGGCAAACTGGATTTCCGTAACCTCGATAAACTAGTTGGTATCGAATTACGTGGCAAAACAAAGATGAGTCCTTTACAACTTTCCCTCATCTTGGACAATGCTGCGTAATTCATGATATCCTCTTTATCAAAGTGGGTCTGCCCTCCCCCGGAGACCTTTGACAAACCTGATCCCTCCCAAGACCGGGTGGAATGGTTCAGGTGCGTCCCCTACATTCTAATTCATCTGGGTGCCCTTTTAGTTTTTTTCACCCCTTTTGCTTGGGCCTGCCTCCCGGTTTTACTGCTCTCTTACTCAGTCCGAATGTTCGCTATCACCGCGTTTTATCACCGCTATTTCTCTCATCGTACTTTTACCACAAGTAGACTAGTGCAATTCCTTGGAGCTTTTATTGCCTGTGCATCCGGTCAGCGTGGTCCCCTTTGGTGGGCGGCTCATCATCGTTTACACCACCGTCATTCCGACACCGAGCATGATTCCCACTCTCCCCACCACAAAAATTTTTTATGGAGTCATACCCTCTGGTTTATGACTGACTATGCCCTGCCCACTTTTCTTAAGGAAATTCCTGATTGGGTTAAATACAAAGAACTCCGTTTTATTAACCGTTATGACTGGATCGCGGTCATCCTTCTTGCTCTCGGATGCTTCCTCCTTGGTGAATGGGCCGTCTTCGAGGCATGGACGGGGATGAATGGAGTCTCTATGCTAGCTTGGGGTTTCTTTCTCCCTACCGTCCTTCTCTACCATGCCACATTCTCGGTCAATTCCCTCACTCACATGTTTGGGAAGAAGAAGTACGAGACCGGGGACGAGAGCCGGAATAACTGGTTTGTTTCTGTCATCACCTTTGGAGAAGGCTGGCACAACAACCACCACTTCTTTCCAGGAGCCGCCCGCCAGGGCTTCTCGCCCGGGGAATTCGACCCCACCTATTACGCTCTGCGAATCATGGCTCTTTTCGGACTGGTCAGTAACCTCCGTCCCGTGCCCGCCTGGGTGAAAGAAAAGGCAAAGAGCTAGTTTCGCGATCTGCCGTCTGCGTGCGGAACTGATGAAAATTGCTATTATTGGATCCGGAATTTCCGGACTTGGGTGTGCCCATCTGCTTAAAAACAATCATGAGGTCACCCTGTTTGAGGCAGCAGACAAACCGGGCGGGCATGTAAACACTATTGATGTCAAAGGAAAAACAGGAGACTACCGCGTCGATACGGGATTTATTGTATTCAACGAACAAAACTATCCCAACTTTGTCCGCCTGCTCGAACGGCTCGATGTTGATTCTCAACCCACCCGGATGGGATTTTCCGTACGGTCCGAACGCACCGGGATTGAATACAGTGGTGAGTCCATCTCCGGATTATTTGGCGGGATCCGAAATATCACCGATCCCAAACACTGGGGGATGGTTCGGGATATTTTAAGGTTTCATAAACTTGCGGAACACGCAGACGATCCCAACGAGACGGTTACGGAATTTATCAGGCGGAACAGACTGGGCGAACGCTTTAAATGTTCCTTCCTTCTCCCGTTGGGATCCGCCCTGTGGTCCTGCTCGATCGAACGCTTCGGTTCCTTCCCCATGGAATTCCTCACCGACTTTCTTTCCAACCATAAAATGCTGCAGGCATACAACCGTCCGGTCTGGCGGGTATTAAAAGGGGGTTCGCGTACTTATGTGGACAAAATCGTTGAGGGACTGGGTGACCGATTACATCTTTCGACTCCCGTGTGCTCAGTCCGCCGGGCAGAAACTGGAGTACTCATTACCCTGCCGGATGGAACCGAACAATCCTTTGATCAGGCCATTCTTGCCTGCCATGCCGACCAGTCGCTCAAACTGCTGAACGGTGCGGAGAGAGAAGAAATCGAACTTTTGCAGAACTTTCCCTACGAAACCAATCTGGTCACTTTGCACTCGGATGACCGACTGCTCCCCCGCCGTTCCTCCGCCCGGGCCAGTTGGAATGCCTACATTCCCCTAGAGGACAAAGATCATGCGGTGGTTACCTACGACATGAATATTTTGCAAAGCTTGCCGACTAAGGAGCCTTTCTGTGTATCCTTAAATCAGCAGGAAAAGATTGATCAATCGCTCCACCACGCCGATTTTACCTTTGATCATCCA
>JAYNJW010000047.1:7057-12731 GCA_038110535.1 Opitutia bacterium
GCAGGAAAAGATTGATCAATCGCTCCACCACGCCGATTTTACCTTTGATCATCCAGCCTACCACCCGGGCAGAAAATCTGCGCAGGCGATGCACAACTCTTTCATTCAAAGAAAGGGAATATCCTTGTGCGGGGCCTATTGGGGATATGGGTTTCATGAGGACGGATTGAGCAGTGCCTTGAGGGTGTGCGAATCATTCGGGGAAAAACTGGGATGAACAGTTGCCTGTATTTTGGGGAGGTCAGTCACCACCGCAAAGCTCCCAAGAAGCATGATCTTCGCTACGATGTCTACATGGCTCATTTGTTCCTCGATGAATTAGAGGATATTTTTAAAAATCGTTGGTTCTGGTCAGTCAACCGGTCCAACCTTGGCGGTTTCCATCGTTCGGATTATCATAAACCAAACATTCCCGATCTTGCTGATGCCGTCCACCAAACCATGTCCGAGCAATTGGGCCGGGAAATGATTGGTCCTCTTTCCATCATCACGCATCTCCGCACCTTTGGATACTGTTTTAACCCAGTGAGTTTTTATTTCCTTTGGAACGAAGTGCGTACTCAACCCATTGCTTTAATGGCGGAAATTACCAATACCCCTTGGGGGGAGCGGTATGCGAAGTGTTTTGAGTGGGAAACAAGTCCTGATTCAGACCGGAGCAATCACGAATTTAGCAAGGAATTTCATGTCTCCCCTTTCATCGGAATGAATATTGATTACGATTGGAGATTCCGCGCACCGACCGATCGATTCCAGGCAGACATGATTTTGCAGGAGGATAAGAAAACTTTTTTTACCGCCCACCTTAAACTCCACCGCCGCTCACTGGACGGACGAAACCTCGCTTGGGCACTGGCACGGTTTCCGTTTATGACTCTCCATGTCACCTGGGCTATCTATTGGAATGCATTGATTTTACGACTCAAGGGTTGCCCTTTTTACGCTCACCCCAAAAAATCAGAAACTTAACTTACCCCAAACATGAAAGCCACTGCTTCTGCGAGCCTATCCCCACCCCTTCGCTCCACCAGCGAGGGGCCTGGTTTTTTCGGGCGTCTGCTTTTAAAGCAATTAGACAAAATCAAGCACGGCTGGCTGGAGGTTCATTTTGATGGATTGGTTCATTCTTTCGGCCAGGCAAATTCTTCCCTAACTGCCCAGATTGAAATAAAGGACTCTTCCTTTTTCCGCAAAGCCTGTCTCGGAGGATCGCTCGGGGTGGCTGACAGCTATGCCTCGGGTGATTGGGGCACCGATGATCTGGTTGGTGTATTCCGGCTCTTTCTACAAAACCTTGAGGTGATGGACGGAATGGAAGGTGGTTGGGCAATGTTGCTCAACAAAGTTGCCCGCTGGGCCTATCTAATTACCCAGAAAAACACCATTAAGGGAAGCCGGCGTAACATTGCCCTGCACTACGACTTGGGTAACCATTTTTACGAACTGATGCTCGATCCAACCATGACCTACTCCTGTGGCATATTTGCCCATGAGAAAACGACATTGGAGGAGGCATCCCTGGCCAAGTATGATAGGATCATAGAACAACTCGAAATCAAGGACGGCCAGTCCGTATTGGAAATTGGTTGCGGATGGGGAGGATTTGCCAAGCGGTTGTTGGAAACCACCCATGCCAAATGGACTGGCACCACTATTTCCCAGCAGCAGTACAATTACGCCAAAGGGCTCATCGAACTAGGTGGCTGGCAAAACCGTGCCACTCTTTTGCAGGAGGATTACCGCAATCTTCAGGGTTCCTTCGACCGCATTGTTTCCATCGAAATGATCGAGGCGGTGGGCCACGAATATTTGCCCACTTATTTTTCCAAAATCTCCGACCTTCTCCGCACGGATGGTGCTGCTTTAATCCAGGCAATCACCATGCCGGATCATCGCTATAACCAATACCTTAAGGAAGTCGATTATATCCGCACCCGTGTGTTCCCTGGTAGTTGTGTGCCTTCGATCTCCGCGATGATTTCCGCTGTGGTCCAAAAGTCCGACCTCCGCCCGACCGGGATTCAGGATATCGGCTACCACTATGCACGCACCTTACGGGAGTGGCGTATGAGATTTTTGGAACACGAACAGGAAATCACAAAACTGGGCTACGACCTCAATTTCCGTCGGGCATGGGTCTATTATTTGTGCTACTGCGAGGCCGGCTTTGAAGAGGGATATACCGGGGATATTCACTTGCTCTTAACCAAACCAAACTCCACAGTTGGGAAAGGGTTTCCTCAATGAATGAACCGTTGAAATTTTGGATTAACTTACTGGTCTTCCAAGCGGCTTGGTTTGCCTGCGTACTCGGATCAAAATCCTCTTATCCTATGATCTATCCCGTGCTTGGGTTTTGTGCAGTTCTTGGGTTGGTCATTGTCAACAAACGCTTCGGGTCCGCATTTCCTTTTCTCCTTTCCTCCGTTGTCTTGGGCATGGTGGGAGACTCCTTGCTGGTTCGATTGGAACTTCTCGCATTCTATGCCAACCCCACCGTTGGTGGTGCACCGCTATGGATGATAATTTTGTGGGCAAACTTCGGCCTGATGCTACGTGTCCTCTTCCCCTGGTTTTTGGAAAACAATTTCCGTTGCCTGCTCGGATTTTCAATCGGTGGGGTGGTGGCTTATTACGCAGGTTGGCGGATGGACGCCCTTGCCTTCACTACCGGTTGGTTTACTGCCCTTGCCATTTTTATCGAATGGGGGATTGCTGGACTGGTTCTCCGCCAGGTCCATTTAAAATATCCCAAAATTACGGATGAGTCTGCCTGAGCTCTTGCTTTATGGGCAGGCGGGAGCATCGATGATGATGTTTCTTGGCTGGTTGGTTGCCCTCAAGATCAAAAACACTTCCTATGTCGATGTACTCTGGGCCTATGGAGTTGGCATCCTCGGAATTGTTTATCTTTATCTATTACGGGAGGACTGTCACCCTGCCCGTTATGCCCTCCTGCTCGGACTGCTTGGGGTATGGTCTGCCCGGCTCGGCACGCACCTGCTCCGCCGGTGCTGGGGAAAACCGGAAGATGCCCGCTACCTCTACTTGCGCGAGTACCTCGGCAAAAAAGCAAACCTTGGATTCCTTCTCTTTTTTCAGGTCCAGGCGTTCTGGGTGGTTTTGTTTGCCAGTCCCTTTCTCATTCTCGCGAGCAACCCGTCCGATCTTTTATGGACCGATCAGGTGGGGATGTTTATCTGGATTGTTGGATTTGTAGGGGTCAGCCTGGCGGACAAACAACTCCGCCTCTTCAAAAATTCTCCGGACCGTACCCGGGCGGAAGTCTGCAATAACGGACTGTGGAAATATTCCCGACACCCAAATTATTTTTTCGAATGGGTCCTTTGGCTGGGCTACCTGCCCATGGGGATTCATTCCGCAGGTGGGGAATGTCTCCTCCTGATTCCGCCCATCCTTTATCTCTTTCTTACCAAAATTACCGGGATTCCCTTTGTGGAGGCACGAAAGTTGGAAGCCAGTGGGGATACCTATAAAAAGTATCTAGAATCAACATCCTCCTTTTTCCCAAGGTTTCCCAAATAATTTCTTTTTCTGACTGATGAGCCTGACTGATACTTTTATTCAAGTAAGCGAACGCGGACTGATGCCCGACTTTCTCATCCGGGTAGGTATCCGCAACCTCTGTAAAAAACGACTCAAGCAGTGCCAAATTGAGAACTGTGAAAAAAATGCGGAACTTGCCGAGGAATACTTGCAACAGGTCGATCAATCCCCGCTCGCGGTGGAAACCGAAAAGGCCAATGAACAACATTATGAAGTACCCGCCGATTTCTATCATTTAGTCCTCGGCAAAAATTTAAAGTATAGTTGCTGTTGTTATGAGCCAGGCACCCACGGGCTCAATCAGGCGGAGGACCGGGCACTGGAACTCACCTGCCTACGGGCAGATCTGCAGGACGGGCAGGATATCCTCGAGCTTGGATGCGGCTGGGGCTCTCTCTCCCTATGGATGGCTAAGAATTTCCCCAATTCCCGAATCCGCTCTGTTTCCAATTCGAATTCCCAGCGGGAATACATTATGAAAACCGCCAGTGAGCGCGGGCTGGGCAACCTCGAGGTGGTGACGGCAGATGTGAATGCATTTGAGACCGATCAATTTTATGACCGGGTGGTATCGGTGGAAATGTTTGAGCATGTGCGTAACCACCGCCAATTATTTGACCGGATTCATGGCTGGTTAAAAACAGGAGGGAAATTATTTACCCATGTGTTCTGCCACCGCAGTACCTCCTACCCCTTTGTGGTCGAGGGAAAGGATGACTGGATGTCCCAGCACTTCTTCAGCGGGGGCACCATGCCCGCGGACGAACTCTTTCTGCGCATCTGTGGAAAACTGGAACTGGAGCACCGATGGCGCTGGTCGGGCACTCACTACGCTCAGACATCGGAGGACTGGTTGCTCAATCTCGACCGCAATAAAGATGCAGCCCTTGCCATCTTTTACAGGGACCAGTCCAAGGAGGATGCCCATAAATCCTTCCACCGCTGGCGCATCTTCTTCCTCGCCTGTGCCGAAACCTTTGCTTACGCCAAGGGGCAGGAATGGTGGGTCTCCCATTACCTCTTTGCCAAGCAGGGATAAGGAGCTTTTCAGCCTATGACGCGATAAAGGGTTGTTTTTACCCTCAAGCTTTGCCAACAATCTTTGTTTTCCTTTTTAGAACGAACCCCAATTACCCATATTCCTTACGATGAAGTTAGAGACGAAATGCCTCCACGCAGGCTACCAGCCCGACCCCACCACCAATTCCCGTGCCGTACCTTTGTACAAGACCAGCTCCTATGTGTTTAACAACACCGAGCATGCCGCCAATCTCTTTGGTCTGCGCGAACTGGGCAATATTTACACCCGCTTGATGAACCCAACCACCGATGTGCTCGAGCAACGGGTGGCTGCCCTCGAGGGCGGAGCCGCCGGTCTGGGTATCGCATCTGGTACCAGTGCAGTATTTTACTCCATCATCAATATCGCTGAGGCAGGAGATGAGATTGTGTCCGCCAATAATCTCTACGGTGGTACCTATACCCAGTTTAATGACATCCTGCCCAAGCTTGGGATCAAGGTAAACTTTGTGGATCCTAATGATCCCCAGAATTTTGCCGCCGCGATCACTCCAAAAACCAAAGCTTTGTTTTGTGAATCCGTGAGCAACCCAGGTCTCGATGTGGCCGACCTGGAAGCGATTTCCAAAATTGCCAATGATCATGGCATTCCCCTGATTGTGGACAGTACCTTCTCCACCCCCTACCTCACCCGCCCGATCGAACATGGGGCAACTATTGTGGTTCACTCACTGACGAAGTGGCTCGGTGGCCAGGGCAATGGCATTGGTGGCATCGTGATCGATTCCGGTACCTTCGACTGGAAAAACGGCAACTTCCCCCTCTACGACCAGCCGGACAGCAGCTACCACGGCCTCCGCTGGGGTCACGATCTGCCCGAGCCTCTTGCTCCACTTGCTTTTATTTTACGGATGCGCACCGTACCCTTGCGCAACCTCGGTGCCTGTATCTCTCCTGATAATTCCTGGCAATTCATTCAGGGCATCGAGACCCTGCCCCTGCGTATGGAAAGACATTGCGAAAATGCCCTCACCGTGGCCAAGCATTTAAAAAACCATGCCTCGGTGGAATGGGCACGCTTCCCCGG